>DAOWER010000248.1 GCA_030638405.1 Candidatus Eiseniibacteriota bacterium
ACCAGCGGAAGACGACCGAGATCGTCGCGCGCGATATGCAGATGCTCGGTGCGCGCAGTGAGGGCAGCGACGCCCGGTCTGAGGCCGGTGCGGGAACGCCCGAGTTCGCCGCCGAGACGGTCAAGATCGAGGACGACGACCTTCCATTCTAGCAGAGGACCGACGACCGGATTCCACGGGCGCGAGCCCGCGGGTGTATGCACGCCCGACCCGGAGCCCGGACGACATAGCGCCCTTAGCTCAACTAGGCAGAGCAACTGACTCTTAATCAGTAGGTTGAAGGTTCGATTCCTTCAGGGCGTACCATAACGAGGCGGGGCCGGGACTTCGATTCCGACCCCGCTTCTTGCTGTGCCGGCCGGAGACGTCCGGCCGAGACACGCCGTCGTTGGTCGAAGGCCGGGAGCGCCCGGGGCGTGTCCGCGCCGCGCGGGTCGGGTCGACGGCTCTCTCATGGCGTTGTGCGTCGAGTTGACGCCTCTTCCGCCGCGCCGCCGGTCAGGTTGACACGTCTCCCACCCTCCGATAGACTCTGTTCTCATGCACATCGTCATGGTTCATAGGGGCATGCCTCCTGAAAGGATCGGAGGCACATATAGTTACGTCTACGAGCTCGGCCGCGGGCTCGCCGCCAGAGGCCACCGCGTCGACGTCATCGCCAGCACGAAGGCGTCCGATGTCGATACGGTCACTGAGCTCGAAGGGATGACGGTACACAGCTACGTCTTCCGCCGGCTGAACCCGGTCTACAGCACGCTGCAGCACCTGGCGAACACCCACAGGATCTTCCGTGGAATCCACGAGTCCGACCCTGTGGACGTGCTGTCCATCCACGAATCACAGCTGGGGTACAAGCTCGCGCGGAGCCCGCTCGGCCGCAGCGTGTGTCAGGTCTGCACGTTCCACGCCCCCGTCTTCCTCGAGTTCAGACTGAATACCGATTGGCGCATCAAGGCGGAGCCGTCGGCCATCAGGCGGTTCGTCATGAGGGCGACCGAGTCTCCGCTCGAGTACTGGCAGCGACGGTTCGAGAACGGCGTTCTGGACGCCGCGGACAGCATCGTCGTGCTGTCGAAGTACAGCCGCGGCCACATCGAGAACAACTTCCTCTCGGTGGACCTTGGGAAGGTCGCGATCGTCCCAAGCGGTGTGGACGTCGCGAGGTTCCGGCCCGCGGACGACCGGCGGGCCGTGCGCGAGGAGCTGGGGCTCGACCCGGACGCGCTCCACCTCATTACGGTGAGGAATCTGTCGCCGCGAATGGGGCTTGAGAACCTCTTGCGGGCGATGCCCGCGATTCACGGCAGCGGGGCGGCCCTCGGGACGAAGATCGTGCTCTCGCTGGTGGGCGGCGGCGCCCTGCGGGAGACGCTCGAGCGGCTCGCCGCGGAGCTGGGCGTCGCGGACTCGGTCCGCTTCGCGGGTCGTGTCAGCGATGAGGACCTCACTCGCTACTACCAGGCCGCGGACCTGTTCGTGCTTCCGACGGAGGCGATGGAAGGTTTCGGTATCTCGACGGTGGAAGCTCTCTCCACCAATGTTCCGGTCGTCGGAACGCCGGCCGGGGCGACTCCGGAGATACTCTCGAAGATAGACGAACGCCTGCTGACCAGGGACACCTCGCCGGCTGCGATCGCGGATTCCGTCGTCTCGTGGCTGAGCTGGCGAGCCGAAGACGCCGGGACGACGCGGTACCGGGACGAGGTGCTCAGTCTCTACACCTGGGAAGGCGTGACCGCGCAGATCGAGGGGCACTGCGAGGAGCAGATGAGGGCGTTCGTCGACGGGCGGGACTAGGGACTCCTCACCGGTCGTGGCCCCGGACCCGATGTCGGGTGTCGCAGGATGCGGATCCAGGTGGGGCGCGTTGTGCGACATACTCAGGAGGAAGCGCGTGGCGGTGTACGACAAGGGGTGGTACAGAGCGAGTCCCGTGGTCGTGCAGAACGTCGCCCTGACGGCGCGGGGCCTGGCGACACGGCTCATGCGCCGTGGTCGCGCTTTCCGACGGGCCCTCGAGGAACTCGAGCAGAGCCAGTGGTTCTCGCGCGAGGAATTCGAAGCTCTGCAAAACGAGAGGCTGGCGGCGCTCATCCGCCACTGCCACGCGAAGGTGCCGTACTACCGCCGTGTCATGCGAGAGCGCGGTCTGCGACCCGAGGACATCACGACGGTCGCGGACCTGCCCAAGCTCCCGTTTCTCACAAAGGACGTAGTGCGCACCGAGGCGGACGCTCTGCTGCCTGAGGACCTCGGGCGGTTCGGCGTCTACCGGTCGAAGACGAGCGGCACGACCGGGACGCCGCTCAAGCTCGTCCGCGACGTGAGGTCCATCACGACCGAGTACGCCTTCATCTGGCGGATGTGGCGCAGCTTCGGCCACGAGCTCTCGGACAGGAGGACGATCGTGCGCGGCGACTTCGTCGTTCCACCGACGGAGACACGGCCGCCGTACTGGCGCCACAACTTCGCGGAAGGGCAGTTGATCGCGTCGATGCTGCACCTGTCTCCCCGGACCGCGCGGGACTACTTCGAGGCGTGGAGGAAGTTCAATCCCCGTTCTCTCGAGGTGTTCCCGTCCGGCGGCGACTACCTCGCCAGACTCGCGCGCGAGCAGAACGTCGACGCGCACTTCGACTTCGTCCTGACCTCCTCCGAGCCTATCCCGCCCGACATGAGAAGAAACATCGAGGACACCTTCTCGTGCACGGTCATCGACTACTACGGACAGGCCGAGAGAGTGTCGTTCGCGATGGAATGCCCGGAGCAAACCGGGCTGCACGTCGCGCCGGAGTACGGCGTCACCGAGCTGGTCGAGCCCGAGGGCGACGCACCGGAGGGAATGCGCGAGATCGTCGGCACGCCCTTCATCAACTACGCAATGCCGCTGATTCGATACCGGACGGGCGATCTGACGCTGCCGCTTGACGTCGAGTGCCCGTGCGGCAGGAAGATGCCGCTCATCTCTCCGATAGAGACGCGAGTCGGCGGCAACATCACTCTCCCCGACGGGCGATGCGTGAGCTACCTTGCCCTTACCAGGGTGTTCGGCCCTCTGGGGAACATCAGGCGGTCTCAGGTCATCCAGGACAGGGTCGACCACATGTTGGTGAAAATCGTTGCCAGTGCCGGCTTCAGCGGGGACGATGCGGAGAGCATCCGGTCGGGCATCAGGACCGTTCTTGCGGCGGATGTCTCCGTGGACATCGAGCTGCTCGAGGATATCCCCATCGAGAAGAGCGGGAAGCTCAGGTGGTTCATCTCCGAGCTGGAAGGAGAGGGCCGTGACCGGCAATGACAAGGGCCTGCCTCGAGTTGTGATGGTCGCGCCTTCACGGACGGTCCGTGGCGGGGTGACGTCCGTGGTCAACTCGCTGTTGGCCGCTTTTCCCGACGATGCGCCTTCCGTCACGCACGTAGCGACGCACGTCGACGGCCCGAAGTTCGTGAAGCTGTGTGTCGCGATCGTCGGCACCGTCGGTGTGTTGTGGGCCGTGACGCTCGGGCGTCGCCGCATCGTGCACCTTCACATGGCGTCCGACGCGAGCTTCGTCAGGAAGTCGCTCATCGCCCGGATGGCCCGATTGCTCGGCGCTCGGATCATCGTCCACGTGCACGGGGCGGGGTTCCACGTCTTCTTCAGGGAATCGCCTCCGCGCCTTCAGGCTTCCATCAGGAAGACGCTCGAGCGCGCCAATCTCGTGATCGCCCTCTCGGATGAATGGCGCGTGCGGCTCCAGCGCATGGCCCCACGCGCGAACATCCGGGTTCTCCCCAACCCCGTTGCTGTCGACGATTTCGCGCCAACCCTCGCCGGCCGACCGGAGGTACCTCCGGACGGCGGGACCGTCCTCTTTCTCGGTGCCTTCGGGAAGCGCAAGGGCATCTTCGATCTCCTGGACGCGATTCCGGCGGTGGCGGCGACCAGACAAGAGGTTCTCTTCGAGATGGGCGGCGACAAGGAAGTCGCAGAGGTGCGCCGGCTGGTGGAGGAGAAGGCCCTCCACGGCAATGTCCGGATGCTGGGATGGGTGACCGGTGACGATAAGCTCGCCGCGTTCACCCGCGCGCACATCTACGTGCTGCCCTCGTATCACGAGGGACTGCCCATCGGCGTGCTCGAAGCAATGGCGGCAGGGCTGCCGGTAGTGACGACGCCCGTGGGAGGCATCCCCGAGGTGGTCAAGGACGGGGTCAACGGGCTCATCATATCGCCCGGCGACGTCAGAGCGCTCTCGGCTGCCGTTCTGAGGCTTCTGGATGACTCGGAACTCAGGAAGCGCATGAGCGAGGCCAACGTCGAGCTGGTACGGTCCCGCCACGATGCCCCGGTTGTGGCGGCCACTCTCTGTGAATGGTACAATGAGATATGGAACGGATGACGGAGGCTACATGAAGGTCCTGAGAACGCTGGTGCAGGTCCTGTTTCTGGGTGGAGTGGTCGCGCTGCTCCTGAGGGGACTCGCCGGCCACACTCCGAACACGTGTGAGTACTACTGCCCGTTCGGAGGGCTCGTCGCCCTCTATCCACTCGCGCGCTACAAGGCCTACGCGTGCGCCTTGACCGAGCTCAACGTCGCGCTCCTGGTCTCGGTACTTGTGCTGACGGTTGTGTCCAAGAAGTCGTTCTGCGGGTGGGTCTGCCCGCTTGGCACGGTGCAGGAGTGGCTGGGCAGACTGGGCGGTAAGCTGTTCCGCAGGCGCTTCCGGCTGCCCAAGGGCGTGGACCGCGTGCTGATGAACCTGCGCTACGTTGTCCTCATTGCCGTCCCGGTGCTGACGTTCACCGTGTGGAAGTTCGACCTGGGATTCAGGGCGTACGATCCGTTCTACATCCTGTTCACCTGGGGTGGGCACGAGACGGCCGCGTTCAGTTTCTACATCGTTATCGGCGTTCTTGCGGCGGCGCTCCTGATTCCGTTCTTCTGGTGTCGCTACCTCTGTCCGATGGGGGCCGCCATGGACCCGCTGTCGCGAGCCGGAGCGCTGCGCATTCGACGCAACAGGGACACTTGCACCGACTGCGGCGAGTGTGATAAGGCGTGTCCCCACGCGATCCCCGTGTCCAGGGTCGACGAGGTGACGGCGCGGAACTGCACGAACTGCCTCGACTGCATCGAGGAGTGTCCGGTGGAAGGCGCGCTCGAGCTCTCCTGGTTCGGGAAGTAGGGGAGGAGAGGAATCGACATGAAGAAGGCAGTCATCATCCCGCTTGCCATTGCTCTGGTCATACTCCTGGCGTTCGCGACGACCAACGCGTATCGCGTGCCCACCGCGGACATCTCGTTCGTTGAGTGCGACGAGCGTCCGACCTCTGTCGCGACGGTCGAATTCGAGGTCTCCGGTCTCAAGTGCCGCGGGACGGCCAGGACCTTCGCGCGACAGATCCAGGATGTGCCGGGCGTCGTGAGCTTCGTCGCGTACGCACGCACGCACTCGGCGATCGTCGAGTACGATCCCGCGCTGACGGACCCCGACGCGATTCGCGAGGCGTTCGAGGAGCCCATACTGCACGAGGGCAAGACCTACGAGGTTTTCAAGATGGTGTCGGTGGCGGGGGAGTAGCAACAGCACCGGGGCGCGTCGGCGCGGCCCATCGCTGGCACGGCGCTTGCTTGACAGGGTGTCACTTTCTTGGTAGATTGAAGTGTGCGCGTTGAAGTGCGCGCGCGATGCGCACGGCTCATTGACAACTGGAGATGGGGGCGATCTGGTTTCGACGAGGGTGAGAGAAACACGGATGGCATGTCGAGGTCCCGTTGGCTCGTAAAACAAACGGGGAATTTTCAACTGCCGACTATACACCGGCATACGTCTGCTAACTAGTTCCACTAGTTAAGTAAGACGCGTCCCACCCGGTTTGGCCCGTGGTGCCGGGATGGGGCGTCGCTTACACGGGCTAGTTTCCGACCTTGACCGCTGGGTGAGGAAGCGAAGCAATCACGGCGGCTGGCGTCCTGGGTATCCCGCCCATTGGAGACCCGGGAAGCGAGATCTAAACATCGGGCTATGCATGTAGAGGTCCGTGTGGAACCGCTTTCGGACGCGGGTTCGATTCCCGCCGCCTCCACCACAGACATAGAGAGGGCCCCGATCACTGTGACCGGGGCCCTCTCGCGTTTGGGGCCGTCGGCAGCCGGCAGGCAAAGAAGAAGGCGGTGACTCTCGTCACCGCCACCTCAGAAAACTCATCGTGCCCAGTTATAGCGGTACAACGCCTTGATGCTGGTCCAGGACTGCTCCTCGACCGGCGAGATCTGGAGATCGATGCA
>DAOWER010000198.1 GCA_030638405.1 Candidatus Eiseniibacteriota bacterium
GTCCGTGCCGCGTCCCGATCTCAGCGTGAGAAGCGGCGACTGGCGTGGACCGAAGAACTCCCTCTCGCGCTCGGACACAGCGGCGGCCAGCTCCCGGTTGATCGCCCTCGCCGTGCCCTCGACGGTTCGCCCGCTATCTGCCAGCGGGGCGAAGCGCTCGTGCAGCGCCCTTCTCCAGGGGTCCACCGGTTCCTCTTCCACGCGGTATGTCAGAATGTAGGGTTCGAACATGGTGTCAGGCACCGCGTAGGGCATCTCCGTCCTGACGCGGTAGGCGTACTCGATGTGCTCGAGCAGCGTCTCCGCCGTCATCTCGAGCCTGTCGAGGTGCGGCATGCCGTTGACGAGCCGGATGCACGCCTCGCGCCTTTCCCCTTCGAGCTCGCGCACCGCGTCCGCGAGCTCGGTCCAGTTGCGTCCCGCGTCGGCGAGGGACCGCCCGAACTCGTCTCTGCTTGCCGGTGGCGCCAGGAGCAGCGCGTCGCTGTGCGCCGCGGCGTCGAAGAGAGCGTCGCCGGCGGGCCGGGCAGCGCCAGCGCACGTCGCGAGGAGGATGAGCAGAGCGCTGGCGGCGGCTCTTGTTGCGGCTCGGGACATGTCACTCACCCTTCTCATACATGAGCCGGAAGTCGCCCTGGAACGAGGGAACGTCGTCCAGCGTCAGTTCGATATCGACGCGCTCTCTCGGGCGGACTTCGACCAGGCTCCAGTCGTACGATTCGGGAGACCCGGCACAGACGAAATACCCGCCGCCGCCGAGCGACAGGGCGGCGCTGCCGGAGGCGTCCGTGTTGATCCGGGCGATCGCCCTGAGGGCGCCGAAGTTCCAGACCGAGATCGTGACCGGGGCATCGACCGACGGGGCGCCCCGTTCGGTCACGACGACCGAGAGCGTGCCCGGCTCCGCGTAGTGAGAGATGGAGTTCACCAGAGACGACCTCTCTTCCTCCCTGTAGATCTCTTCTCCGGGCGTCGCGGCGCCGTAGACGGAGGACAGGACGAGCGCGGCGCCGCGGACGCGGTCGTTGAACCAGGCGTCGTCCAGCGCATCCCGTGGCTCGCAGGCGCCCGTGTAGTGCCAGTCACCATCGACCCAGAGTTCGGTCCAGGCGTGGTTGTTGTCGCACGTCGTCCAGTACGGGGTCCAGGCCTCGCGCGCTGGGATGCCCACGCTGCGGCACGCCGCGATGTGCACTATCATCATCTCCTCGCAGCGCCCGTAGCCGGACGCGAGGGTTTCGAACACTCCCTGGTCGCGCCGCTGCGTCGGCTTGAATCCCACGTGCTCACCGCACCAGCGATTGACCTCGAGCGCGGCCTCCTCCATCGACGAGAGGCCGTCTAGCCTCGGGGTCAGCTCGTCGAGCAGATAGGCCCGCCAGTTCTCCAGCGGTTCCTGTGACACTCTCGGAGGAAGCACGTACTGAAGGTAGATGTCGTGCGGCACCGTCGATCCCCACGGGAATCGCTCGCGAGCCTCTCTGCCGAGGCTGACCGTTTCCAGGAGGAAGTCCGCGGTGACCGTGGCCAGGTCGACCGAAGGGAGGTTGGCGACCAGAAAAGCGAGGGCCTCTCTGTCGGGTTCGGGTGTCCTGATGACGGCGTCCAGAAGCTCCGGCCCGTTGTCACCTGCGCGCTCGAGCGACGCCGCCACGGCGTCCAGGTACTTGCCGGGCACGTAGTGTGACAACTCGACGCCCGCGTACTCGGTCCCGCCGCAGCCTCCGATGGCCAGAGCGGCCGCGATGGCGAGGACGGACAGCAGCGCTGGCGACGACCGTGCTCTCATGGGCCCGTGTTTCCCTCGCTGCCCTCGTTGTCTGCGGCTTCTCGAAGCCCGAGCACGTCGAGCATGTCGTACAGCCCCGGTCCGCTGACGGCGGCGAAGCGCGCGGCGCGAACGGCCCCGACCGCGAAGGCCTCTCTCGAGAGGGCCACGTGCTCCAGAGCGAGTGTCTCGAGACCCGACAGAAAGCGGATCGTGTGGCGTCCTGCTATCGACCCGCCGCGCACGGAGTGTACGCCTATCTCGCCGCGCTTTCTGCCGGCGCTCAGCCCGGACCTTCCGGCCACAACAACGGTGTCGCTGCTCTTCCCTCGCGCCCGCGCCAGAATGTCGGCCGCCGTGAGCGCCGTGCCGCTCGGAGCGTCGCGCTTGCCCCGATGGTGAGCCTCGACTATCTCGATGTCGAAATCCTCGTCGAGCGCGGCGCCGGCTCGCTCGAGCAGCGCGAACAGGACGTTGGCTCCGACGCTGGTGTTGGAGGCGAGCACGACGGCCGCTCGCGACGAGGCGGCGCGGACTTTCCCGGTCTGCGTCTCGGTGAGTCCGGTCGTCGCGACGACGAGCCCGGTCCCTGCCGCCGCGGAGAACTCGGCGCAGAGCGCGGACTGCTCCGGCACCGAGAAGTCCACGAGAACGTCGAACGCATCCGGGTCGAGGTCCGACAGCGCCCCGACCACGCGGCCGGGAAGCTCACTCTGGCCCAGGATGTCGGCCAGCTTCGCGCCGACGGTGTCGTGGCCCGGAGCCTCCACGCCGCCGACGAGCTTCACGCCCTCCGCGGTAGCGAGCTGTGCGGCGACGAGCATGCCCGTGCGGCCGCAGATTCCACTGACGACGGTACGTACCAAATCGCCTCCCGGACCGGGCGCCCTCGGGCGACCAATAGCTGAGAGTTCTCAGTAGCAGTAGGTGGTCAAGCGGATTGTTTCGCCGTCCGGGCGCCCAAGTCAAGGGCAAAAGCCGGAAGCAGCCGTGGGGTGCCGGTCGGTCGCCGCTGGTCCCGCGAGGGCCGCGCACCACGCGAGGGACCTCGGCTGAGGCGCCGGCGTCGGGGCTGCGTTGAGGCGGGGTTACGTTGCGGCGGGGCTACGCGTCGTTTCCGGTGTGCTGTTTCTCGAAGGAATCGAGCGTCGCGCGGACGGCGCGAGATATCTCCTGAGGCCCGAAGGGCTTCTGAAGGTAGGACGAAGCGCAGCTGGAGAGCTTGCTGACCTCCTTCTCCTCAGGGAAGCCGCTCATGACGATGAGAGGTATGTCGAACCCCTCACCTGCCAGGTGTTCCCACATCTCCTTGCCGCTCATCTCCGGCATGACGACGTCGGTCACGACCAGCGAGAGGTGCTCCGCACGTCTCGCCTCTTCGAGTGCCTCGCGGCCATTCTCGGCCACCACGACCTTGTATCCGCTGGCCTCGAGTGCCTCGCGGACCATGGCCCTGACGCCCGCGTCGTCCTCCACCACCAGGATGGTCTCATTCTTGCCGGAGGACAGGCCCACGGATCTCTTCTCCTCGACCTCCTCCTTCTTCGGCGGCCTGACGGGCAGGTAGATGCTGAAGGTCGTGCCCTTGCCGACCTCGCTTTCGACGTCTATGAAGCCGCCGTGACGGCGCGCGACGCTGAACGCTATCGACATGCCCAGGCCGGTCCCTCGACCTGACGCCTTCGTAGTGAAGAACGGCTCAAAGATGCGCTCTTTCGTCTCGTCATCCATGCCGAAGCCGGTATCGGAGATCTCGATGATCTGGCAGCGCTCGATGCCTGGGATGGTGAAGCGGCGAGCCAGGGCATCCACCGTTGGCATCTGGCGCGTGGATATGGTTATCCTCCCGCCGTCCGGCATCGCATCCCTTGCGTTGATGGCGAGATTCATGATCAGCTGGTTGATCTGCTGCACGTCTCCGACGATGGTATCCATGTCAGACCCGAGGTCGAACTCGACTGAGACCTTCTCTCCCAGCATGCGTCCGACGAGCTTCATCGTTTCGCTGAGCGTGTCGTTGATGTCGAGCGGTCCGGTCGTTGCGGTGTCACGTCTGCTGAATGTCAGAAGCTGGCGCGTCAGTGCTGCGGCTCGCTCGCTGGCCATCACTATCTCAGCGAGTCCAGGAAGCTCCTTGTACTCCTCGGGAAGCTTGGACGCCAGGAGCTGTGCGTACCCCTGGATGGTGGTGAGCAGATTGTTGAAGTCGTGGGCCACG
This sequence comes from Candidatus Eiseniibacteriota bacterium, assembly GCA_030638405.1. GTDB lineage: Bacteria > Joyebacterota > Joyebacteria > Joyebacterales > Joyebacteraceae > JALGZG01. The sequence goes on from DAOWER010000198.1 coordinate 3,987, forward strand.
CCTCCGGCGAGCTGGCCGACGGCCTCCATCTTCTTCGAGTGGTGGTACTCCGCCTCGAGCTGCGTTCGCTCCTCGATCTCGCGCTCGCGCGACAGCGCGCCCGATATCAGTCCCGCGACGACCTCGAGGAGCTGCTTGTCCTCCTTGCTCCACGGTCCTCCGAGGTTGTGCCGCTCGACACTGGTCCAGGCGCTGACCGCTCCCTTCACGTTAGTGGGTATCAGGAGCAGGGAACGGATCCCCTCGGCCTTGAGGAGCGCCGCCTGCTCGGGCGGGAGCAGGTCGACGTCGTCCAACTGCACGGTCGTGCCGGCCGCCATTGCGTCGCGCCACGCGGGGATTTCCTCAGGAGCGAAGGTGGACGTCCCACCCTCGGCCTGGGTCAGCTCGCCGGCGCGCCACTCGTGAGTGACCGCGCTGGCGTGTTCTCCCGCCTGCCTCTGGAGCAGCCGCACTCTGTCGAGCGACCACCCGCGGCCGATGCGCGCCAGCACGTCGTCCAGGTGCGCCGCAGGGGCGTCGTAGTCCTGAAGCAGGATGGACGAGACCTTGTTGAGAAGCGATTCGTACAGCACCTGCCGCTCGAGGGCCTCTCGCGCGAGCAGGTTGATCCGGTCGACCCAGAGGATGGCGCACATTGAGATGAAGAGGTCCAGGTCGTGGTCGGTCAGCTTGGGTGCCTGAGCCGGGTCCTCCGACGTCGTGCCCGCCACCAGCACGGTCTCCATCTGTCCGTGGCGCGTGTCGGGGATCCACACGAAGAACGGCAGGCCGAGCGCGGACCGGACCTTCTCGATCCAGGGTTCCTCCGGTGTTTCCCCGTTGACCAGCTGAGGTTTGGACCACGCGTCCCTGCTGTCGGCCGGGAGCATCAGGCACTCGGTCGATTCGTCGCCGAGCGACCCGAGCGTCGCGGTCTGGCGCAGGCAGACACCGCTGTCGTCCAACTCCAGTATCACGGCGCGCTTCATCCAGAGTTCGGACACGATGGCCTTGAGGGCGATCCTGTAGAGCTCTTCGAGAGAGGGTGCCCGACTGGTGCTGTACTGGAACCCGGTCAGGAAGCTGAAGGCCTTCCTGGACCTGCGCACCTCCTGGGTCAGGTGCATGACCTTGTAGTCGGCACGCACGACCTCGCCGCCGAGCTTTTCAAGGCGGGACCTCAGCCCCTTGAGCTGGCGTTGGAGTCCCTCGGTCCGGGGACCCTTCTCTTCGAGCGAATCGGGCAACCTCTATTCCTCCGAGAGCACGATGAGCACGCCCGTCCAGTCAAGAGCGCGCGAGCCACCCATGAACGGAGCGATCTCGACACCCGAGTAGAACCCGAGGAGAGGCATCTGCGAGCCGATGGTCTCCTGGATGATGGCACCTTCCTCCGCTCCCGCGCCCGAGAAGCCGCTGGTCCTGCCGGCGCAGTCGATATAGAGCGCGAGGAACGGGTCGGACTTGCCCACGCTCTTCAGCACGCCCTTGGACATCTCGCGGGCGGAACTGAGCATGTGCTCGTTGCTGCGACGCATGACCTGAACCCTCTCGCCGGGCCCGAAATCGGACTCGAACAGGACGACCGAGCCGTCCTCGGGATTCGCTGCCGCAATGAGTCTATTGACGTACTGGTTCTCGTCGAAATCGCCGTACGGGTCGGTCCCGTAGTTGGCGCCCAGCGTGACCAGAAGCGAATACTGCTGCCAGTCGCGGGCCGCTCCGGCGCCGATGATGTCCTCGATGACGTCCAGCGCGGGACGCCCGTCGAGTTCCTTGACCACCGGACCCTCGATGTCTGTGATGGTGTGGTAGTCACTGGCCGGCTCGCACCCGTGGCTGATTGCGTGGTGGACCGCGCAGTTGCCGGAGATCACGACGCCGACGGCGTGCTGCGTCATCGCCATGTCGTTGGAGAAAACGTGGGAGCCACTCCACTGGTAGTCCTTGATCATCCCGCCTCCCAGCACGGGCGCGTGTGGGCCGTCCAGGCCTCTCTCGACGCCCTTGATGAGCTGGCTGGCGAGGTTGACGGTGAGCGGAGGGGTTGACTTGACGGAGTCGTAGAAAAGCAGGATGGCCTGCGAGTCCTCATCCGACTTGCCCGCGAGCATCCGCCCGAGCTCCTCGCCCGCTGCCTCTTCGCTTTCCTTGAGCCCGCCGACGGAGACGGCGTCGAAGCGCATCGAATCCGACGAGACCACGGCCACTCCGGCCTCGTAACCGCCGTAGCTGGACTTCTCGTTGGTGATGACGCCGACCGCCGTCCCACCTATGAGGGTGCGTTCTCCGACGACCTCGCGGACTGATTTCAGGAAGTTGATCGGGTCGTGATTCCCGCCGCAGAAGGCCACTGTGAAGTCGCTTCTCTCCAGCGACCCGTTGCCCATCGCCTTCTCCGCGCACTTTCGCCCGGCCTCGAGCGAATCCGTGACGTCCACGTAGCCAACGCCAGACTTCACTGTCCTCATTGAGTTCTCTCCTTACTTGCGTCGACATCGCGGACCACACCGTCGTTGCCGGGGCGAGCCGCGCCACGTCGGACGCTCCCTTGCCATCGGCGCGCCCGGACTGTGGCGCGCGGAGCTATCAGACCGGATACAAAGCAAGACCCGTTCCAGCGGAAATGGTCCGTAGCCACTGTTCTGCGGGGTCTGGCGGCGCGCTGGCGTGGTGGGCGCGGTATCGAGGAAGGCGAGCGCGGGGCCCGTCGCACGATGCAACGTGTGCTGCCAGCGTCTTGGGCACCAGGGGTCAGATTTTGAACAGGGCCTGAGGTCCGTTCCCGGGCAAAAAGAGGAGCGGCGGCCGGGGTGGCCGCCGCCTTCGTGCTGCTCTCAGAGGCGAGGAGCGCGCGGATGCGCGCTTCCCTTCTCTAGTCGTGTCTGGCGTCGTGCGCCGGCACGAACCGCGCGGGCACTGTGGAGCTCGCGCGCTGGTGACGCTCGAGGTGGTACTGTTCCTTCTCCGGTGACCACCCCATCATGCGTACCTTGTCGCCCTTTGCGATCGTGATGAGGTGCGGGACGCAGAATCCCGAGGTCTTGTTCTCCATGCTGCCAAGGATCTGGCTTGCCTCCGGGCCGTCCACGAGGAAGTGCTCCGCCCCGGGAGCGTGGATGCCCCATATCGCGTAGTACGGCATCACCCTGAGCGAGACGAGCTTCTCGTAGAGCCGCTTGAGGACGGCCGGGTCATCGTTGACACCCTTGAGCAGCGGGCCCTGCTGGAGCATGACGATCCCCGCGTCACCCATCATCCGGAGGCCCCGCTCCACCTCGGGCGTTATCTCCCGCGGATGCACGAAGGACACCGTCATGAAGATCGGGTTGTGCTCGGCCAGCATCCTGACCAGCGACTCCGTCACCCTCGACGGCGTGTAGATGGGCGAACGCGTCGTGATGCGGATTATCTCCACGTGTGGAATGGCCCGCAGCGACGACACCCAGTGGTGCAGCTCGTCGTCTGAGAGGATGAGGGGCTCGCCCCCGGTGATTATCACGTCGCGTATCGACTGGTCCTTGCGGATGTAGTCGAGCGCCCTGTCGCTTTCCTCTTGGCTCAGGTGCTTGACCTTACCACCCTTTCTGAAACAGAAGCGGCAGTGAGAGGCACAGGCCAGAGTGGGTATCACGAGGAGCTTGCCGGGATACCTGTGGATGATTCCGGGGCAGGGCTGGTACCGCGCCTCGTCGGCGTGCACATCGTCGTCCTCCTCACCCGGCCGGTGACGCAGTTCCTCCGTCGTCGGGACGACCATTCTCCTGAGGGGGTCGTTGGGGTCCGTCGGACTGAGGAGGCTCGCGTAGTGCCGCGAGATCTTGAGGGGATACTCCTCGCGAAGCTCATCGATGGCCTTCGCCTCATCGTCGGTCAGGTCGATGAACTTCGCGAGTTCCTCTCGCTTGGTGATGACCCTGCTCAGGTCTCGTTCCCATTGTTCTCGTTGATGCATCCGTTCTCCATTCTGTAGTCGGGGGCAACCCAGGGGTGTACAAAGAAAGCCCCGCCGGAAAAAAGCAAACCGCGACGCGCGGTCTCATCTGAAACCTCGCTGCGCGGCAGCCGACGGGTTGACTGTCAATTCAGTCTAGGCGGCGCGGTCGAATTCTGTCCAATACTAAGTTGGTATTTGTGGCAAGGATAGAGGGTATGCCCTTGTGCACGGGCACTTCACGACCCCGACGGGCGGGTCCGAGTGGCGGTCGCACGACCGCATCGGCATCGCGGGTGTCACCATCGTGTTGCCGCCGATGCTCCCGCGCGCCCTCCGAGGTCGGGACGCGTCTACTTATCCGGTTCGATTTTCGAGTACGGAACGCCCGCCCTGCCCCAGTCAGTGCGCGGAACATCACGGATGATCACGGTCACTGCCTCCGGCGCGGCGCCCGATGTCCGAGCGACCGCCTCCGTGACCTCCCTGATCATCTCTTCCTTCGTGTCCGCGTCCCTTCCCGTCAACATGGAAATCTCGACCAGCGGCATTCCGTCCTCCTCGCGTGCGCCCCTCCGGAAGTCGATTCCGTTCGGGACCGACCCCCTGCTCGTCTACGCGCGGGCGCTTCGAATCCTGTCGAGAGCGCCCGCCATTCTTCCCTTCGTCTGCTCAGTTACTCCCACGAGCGGAGCGCGCAGCTCGTCGCTCTCTATCAGTCCGAGCTCGGCCATGGCGTACTTGATCGGCCCTGGACTCGTCTCGAAGAAGAGCGCCTTCGATATGGGCCGGAGCGCGCGGTGAAGCTCCACGGCCCTCGACGGCCGTCCGGGAAAGGCCTCCACCATCTCTGCGACCATGTCCGGCAGCACGTTGGCGACCACCGAGACCACGCCGCTGGCTCCCACGGACATCATGGGCAGCGTCAGCGGGTCGTCCCCGGAGAGGATCGTGATATCGCACAGCTCCGCGATCTCGCTGACCTGGTCGACGGACCCGCTCGCCTCTTTGACGGCCACGATGTTCTCGATCTCCGAGAGGCGCGCGACCGTTTCGGGGAGCATGTTGACGCCGGTTCGCGACGGGACGTTGTAGAGGACGATGGGGATGTCGACCTCCAGGGCCACCTCCCGGTAGTGCTGGTACAGCCCCTCGGGTGTCGGCTTGTTGTAGTAAGGCGTGATGACGAGCGCGCCGTGCGCCCCGGCCGCCGCGGCCGCCCTCGTCAGGTGGAGGGTCTCCGCCGTCGAGTTCGAGCCCGTGCCCGGGATGACCGGCATGGCGTCGCCGACCTCCTCGAGGCACACCGCGAGCATCCTGAGCCTTTCCTCCGACGACAGCGTTGCCGCCTCTCCCGTGCATCCAGCCGGCACGATGCCGGCCGTCCCGGCCTCAAGGTGCATTCTCAGGAGGCCGCGAAGCGACTTCTCGTCGACCTCCCCGTCCTTCATTGGCGTGACCGTCGCTACAAACGAGCCTGTGAACATCGGTCCTCCCGGTTTCCTTCGTGGCTCGAAACCCGCCTTGGGGCTTCAGTCCTCGAACTGCTCCAGCGCGCCCTCGTAGATGAGGTCTGCGTTTCCGGAGAGCGTCACGCCGGAGAACCCCACGTCGCTCATGTAGAAGCCGACCGTGAGCGTGTCACCGCCCCGCGTGCGCACCGCGACCGGGGGGCGCGTCTTCCCGAGAACCGCGGATATGAGAGCGGCGGCGACCGCACCGGTTCCGCAGGCGAGCGTCTCGTCCTCCACGCCGCGCTCGTAGGTTCGGAGCGCGATGGTGTGCTCGTCCAGAACCTCCATGAAGTCCGCGTTCGTGCCCTCGGGGGCAAACGCGGAGTAGTAGCGCATGAGCCTGCCGACCTCCACCACGGGGAAGTCGCTCAGCTGTTCGACCTCACAGACCGCGTGCGGGACGCCGGTGTTTATCCTGTGCAAGGTTCGCATCTCGCCCGCGAACTGTACCTGGATATCGAGGATGATCGCCCGCGGGTCGGTCGTATTCAGAAGGACGTCGCCGCCGTCCAGGATCTTCGCGTCGTGGAGACCGGACCTGGTCTCGAACGTCATCTCCGGCCCGGCTATGCCCTTCTCGTGGGCGAATTTCGCGAGGCACCGCCCGCCGTTGCCGCACATGTCGGCCTCGCTCCCGTCGGCGTTGAAGTACCTCATGCGGAAGTCAGCGCGCGTGCTCGGCACGA
>DAOWER010000130.1 GCA_030638405.1 Candidatus Eiseniibacteriota bacterium
GGGCGGCGACTTTCGGCTCTGCGTCGACTCTCCCTGTCTTCCGGAAAACAACCCGTTCGGTGTCCAGCTCGGCGCCCTGGGTCCGGGCGAGTGCCCGTGCCCGGAGTGCAGCGTCCTCCTCGTGCCCTCCGACTACGCGTCGATCGGGGACGCGATCGATCAAGCGGTGCGGTGCGACACCGTGCTAGTCGAGCCCGGCACCTATCATGAGCAGGACCTGGTCCTGCCGTGGGGAATCACGGTGCTGAGCACAAGCGGTCCTGATGTGACCATCATCGATGCCAGCGGAGGCGGGAGTGTTTTCCTGGCGGGTGGCGAGGCAGGGGGCCGGACCCTCGAGCGCGCCAGCGTTCGGGGATTCACGCTGACCGGTGCCACCGACTCAGCAATTCGCCTGGTCGGCCGGAGTCCGGAGATCTCCAACTGTGTGTTTGAGGGCAACTCGGCCATGCACGGCGCGGCCATCAACTGCCAGAATATCAGCTCACCAATCATCGTCGGCACGTCGTTCATCGGGAACACCGCCGAGAGGGGCGGAGGGGCCATCTACTGCGCCGTCGGCTCGTCCCCAAGGCTCACGGACGTCGTCTTTGATGGCAATGAGGTCACCTTGAACAGCTCCGCGGTCCCGGGCGGCGGCGGGATGGCGTGCTACGACCACTGCTCCCCCAAGCTTGACGGGTGTGTCTTCGTGGGCAACAGGGCGGCGTACAAGGGAGGCGGGTTCTCCTGCAGTGAGGGTGGCTCCCCCGTCCTCACAGACGTCACGTTCGAAGCCAACGACAGCAAGCAAGGAGGCGGCCTCTACTACGAATCCGATGTGATGGGCACCATCTCACACGCGGTCTTCATCGAAAACACGGCCTGGTACGGGGGCGGGATTCGCCTCACCGACGGGTCGTCGCCGGACTTCAGCTTCGTGACACTCAGTGGGAACAGCGCAGACATACGTGGAGGCGCAGTGTGGGCCGCCGGTAATTCGTCGTTCGACCGCTGTACGCTCACCGACAACGTCGGAGGGCGAGGAGCGGGTTTCCACTTTGCGGGAGGATCCCCGCTTGTCACGAACACCGTGATCGCGTACGGCACAGGCCTGCCGGTCTACCGCGCATCGGGGAGCCCGATGGTCACGAAGTCCGTCGTGTTCGGACACACGCAAAGCGACAGCCTGCAGGGATCCCATGTGAGCAACCTCTTCGCGGACCCTCAGTTCTGCGACCGCGAGGCTGGTGATTTCACTGTGGACGCCACGTCGGTGTGCGTTGAGCTGAACAACCCATGGGGCGAGGCGGTGGGTGCATGGGGTGTCGGATGCGGCGGACCCGTCTACTACATCTCCGCGGACGGCTCCGGCGCGGCTCCTACGATTCAGGCCGCCGTGAACGCGTGCCCGAACGGGGGGACCATATTCATGGAACCTGGAGAGTACAGCGGGACGGGCAACCGAGACGTCAACTTCGACGGCAAAGCAATCACGCTGGCAGCAATCTCGGGCCCGGATGTGACGTTCTTGGACTGCGAACACGAGGGGCGCGGCTTCAGGTTCGACAGCGGGGAGGATACTCTATCGGTCGTGTCCGGGTTGACTATCAGGAACGGGTCGCGCATCGCAGGCGGCGGCATTCTATGCGACGACTCCGGACCCAGAATCGAGAACTGCGTCATCGAGTCGTGCACAGCCGACAGAGGGGGCGGCGTGGCCTGTCGTGGCGGGGCCCGGCTGGTGTTCGAGGACGTCTCTGTCCACTGGAACGACGCTGCCGAGGGTGGCGGCTGCTACTCGACCAGCAACTCGGACCCGGTGTTCCGGCGCTGCAGCTTCTACGAGAACACTGCGGAGGAGAAGGGGGGCGCCGTCTACAGCAACCTAGGACAAATGACCCTGGAGACCGTGACGATCGCGGGGAATCACGCCGCGGGCCACGGCGCGGGAGTCTACCTGCGCTACTGCCCCGCCGACCTCTTAGGGGTAATCATCGCGTTCAACGGGCAGACCGAGGGCATCTTCAGCGAGGGGCCCTACCCTCCGGAGTTTCGTCTCTGCGACATCTACGGGAACGCTGGCGGGGATTCGCTGTGCGGGATCGTCGGATACGGAAACGAGTCGGTCGACCCGCTGTTCTGCGACTTCTTCGCGGGCGACCTGACGCTTTGCGAAAACTCCCCGTGCATCCGCACGGGCCCACCCGAAGGACACGTCGGAAGGCACGGCGTAGGCTGCGCGGCCTGCTCGGCAACCGGAGTGGCGTCAAACGAGGAAGATGACGCGGGCGAACCTCGACTGGTGTCGTGGGCCTCCCCCAACCCGGCCCGCGGCGAGGTCCGTATTGGTTTCTCCTTGTCTGGGCAATGCGAGTTCGCCCTGGTACGTTTCTACAACTTGAGGGGACAGCTTGTCCGGCAACTCGAATCCGGAAACACAAGGGCGGAGTGGAACAGGATCGTGTGGGACGGACGAGACGAGAACGGAGTGCGGCTTGCATCGGGAGTGTACTTCTACCGCATGGAAGCCTGCGGGATGGACGACAGGGGCAGGCTGGTCTTGCTTAGATAGAAGCGAGCAGCCGGCGACACACACAAGAGCTGCCCGTCTCTGGACGGGCAGCTTTCTCGTTCAGCCAGGGCTCACAGCAGCCCCTGCGCCAGCAGCGCGTGGGCAACCGAGTAGACCCTGCCAACTTCCGCGAGCGTCGCCACCCAACCTGCCGGGCCGCCCTCCCAACTGAACTCGAGGTCCACGTGCTGGAAGGACTCGAGGATCCTGAGCTGAACGGTGGCGCCCGGTGGAGCGTTCTCCGCCAGGATGAGACTCTCGGTGTAGGGCATCAGGTTGTCGTCGCGGCCGTGGGCGATGATGAGGTGCGCGGTCACGTTCTCGATGTTCCCCGGCAGGGAGAGCGCGTCGAAGTACTCGAGGACGCGGGGGCTCAGGCCGTCGATCATGCCGGCGGCGGCGTCCGGGTCCTCGTTCGCCATGAGCTCGTAGAGCTTAGCGCCCTCCTCCCCCAGCGAATCCGCCGCGGCAGAGACGTCGCACGAGTCGTCCTCGAGCTTCGAGTTCGCTATGCGCGTGAGCAACCGTCGGTCGGTGTCATTCTCTACCAGTTCGAGGCTGTTCCGCAGGAACGCCCACTTCCCCGTGTGCCGGGGCTCCATGTAGACCCACTCCCCGTTCTCCCGGTAGTAGCCGGTCGTCGCGTAGGTGACAATGCTCCTCAAGTCGTAGTAGCTGCCCAGCATGAAGCAGAAACGCACGCGCTCGGCGATGCGGGGATCATTCGCAGCGAGCAGGGCGATCCCGCCCGCGTAGCTGAAGCCGAACAGACCGATTCGTTCGGCATCGACGTTGTGAAGCCGCTCAAGGTACTCGTACGAGCCCACGACCTCGTCCACGTCCGAGGGGCGGACGCGGAACTCCTTGAGGTTGATGAACTCGGGAACCAGCGCGACGTAGCCTGTTCTCGCCAGAGCGTCGGCGAAATTGATGAGACGCAGGTCGTTCATGCCCCCCGCGGCCACTCCGTGATTCAGAACGATGCCGGGATGGCGCGAACCCGAGGCCGGGCGGTAGACGTCCGCGACCATCGTGCGGCCCGCGGCCTCGAAGGTCACGCGCGTAACTTGCGGGTCGGCCAAGCGGCGCGAGATGGGGCCGTCCGTCTCGGGCGTGGGCAGCTCGAGGAGCAGGAGCGTGGTCAGGTAGGCCACGCGCAGCCTCGGGCCCATCGCGAGCAGCGCGATGGCCACCAGCACCACCCAGACCATCAGCCGGAATCGTGTGCGTCTCATAACGGGTCACCTGTCCGAACTCTGCTGGGTCGATCTGCTGCCACATCGCTCCGGGCCCGGGAACGGCCGCGTCCGGCGCTAGTCCCTCTCCACGAACACCGACGTCGTCCTTGCAGGAACCGAGAACGTTCCCTTCTGGACGTCGAAGCTCGCCTGCTTGACCCACTCGTCGTGCGACGTCGCCTGCACGGGGTGCAGCCCGAACGTCGCGCCCTTGAA
>DAOWER010000265.1 GCA_030638405.1 Candidatus Eiseniibacteriota bacterium
CTCCCGCTCTCGGGATGTGGCTCAAAGGAAGAGGTCATGGAGGACATCACGATCGAGCCGGAGGTCGCCGAGGACATCGAGGGGATCGTGGAGGGCGACATCGCCCTTGACCCGGTGCCTGAGGAAACGATCTACATCGAGCCCCTGAGCAAGGCGTTCGCGGACATCTACTTCGAGTTCGACCAGTATCGCATTCTTGACAGCGACGTCGCGACGCTCCAGGGAATCGCAGCGTGGCTGCAGGAGTACCCTAACGCCCGCGTCCTCATCGAGGGACACTGCGACGAGCGCGGGACAGACGAGTACAACATGGCCCTCGGAGAGCAGCGTGCTCTCGCGGCGCGCCGATATATCGTTGGTCTCGGCATCGACTCCAGCAGGCTGACCACTATCAGCTACGGCGAGGACAGGCCGGTCGCCTTTGGCGACACAGAGGACGCGTGGTCCCAGAATCGCAGGGCGCACTTCGCAGTCTCGATGTAGGCTGCGCGGACGAGTTGCGGAACGGGCGGTGTGCCCTTGCGGCCCCGCCCCACGCTACCCAGACCGGCGGAGGGACGGAACATGAGACCAACATCCTGTCCGGGTGCCGGCCCACGCGCATTCGGATTGTCGAGAGCGGTGGCGATCCTGCTCGCAGTTGCGCTTGGCCTGTTGTTGACCGGCTGCGGAACGGGTGGACTGGCCGTGAAGCGGGACGTGTGGGAGGCGGAGGAGGAGTTCTCGCGCGGTCAGGCGAGCCTGTCCGAGAAGGTCCTCTTTATGGAGGGGCGAATCGCCGCTCTGGAGGAAGAGACGGGCGCGATCCGGTACCAGCTAGACCAGATATCAGGGCAGCTTTCCGGCCTCGACACGGACTTCTCGAGGGGGCTGGAGGCGGTTCGGGACGGCCAGCAGGAGCTGGGCGTCGAGCTCGAGAAGCGCATCAGAACCGTGGATTCCGGGCGCCAAGAGGACCGCGACGACATGTTGAGGCGGATGGAGATCGTCCTCGAGGAGGTGACGAGTGAGAACCGTCGCCTGCGAGAGGACGTCGACGCGCTGCGCACCTCGGTTGCGTCGATGGCCACCGGCTACACGCACGAGGTGAAGAGGGGCGAGACGCTCGCCCAGATAGCTCAGCAGTACGGCGTTACCGTGGCCGACATCGTGCAGGCCAACGCCATCTCGAACCCGAATATCATCGCTGTGGGTAAGGTGCTGACCATCCCCGCGCGGTAACGCTCTGCGGCCACCATTGCTTTGGTGCGCCACGTTGCTCCACAACGCGAACGACCCTCCTCGAACAGAGGAGGGTCGTTGCACTAGGCCGTGCACTTGATCGTGCGTGCGGCGCGCGTCGGATCATTCGGAAGCTCGTGGTGCTTCCTAGCTTGGGGGTGTGAACTCGAACGTTGGGTCGACCTCCCTCAGGAGCTTCGCCTGCTCCTCCAGCTTGCGTTTGAGCTCGGGGATACCCGTCTTCATCCAGGCGTGGTAGGTGTCGAGGAACTCGTTCCGCATCTGCTCGATCGTTTCGTCCTTCTCGATCTCCTCAAGCGCGCGATCCAGGTGAAACAACTCGCCGTGGGAGTACCTCTTGATGAAGTCGAGGTACTGCCCTCGCATGTAGGAGAGGATCCGGACGTAGTCGTCGATATGCTCCGACAGCTTCAGGAGAGTGTCTGCGATGGAGCTCTCGCCGCGGGCCAGCTTCGTGGCGTACGAGGAGGCGAGAGAGTAGTATAGCGACGCTCTCCCGATGTAGACCTGCTTGGGTGTGCGGAGTTGATGTAGCCGGCTGTGTCTGGGTTCCTCGAACAGGTCGAACACGCTGACCGCTACCAGAAGGAAGTCGGCGTTGGCCTTGTAGGTCTCGTATCTGCGACGGTAGTCTACGTCCCCGTTGAGTGAAGCGGCGACGTCCGCATCGGTCTGGGAAATATAGCGGGACGCCCGGAGGAGGTAGCGGGGGTCGATGTGAGCGTTCAGGAGGTGAGCGAGGTAGACGTTGACGTCCTCATCGTACACCTCTGAGTTGGACTCGATCCCGATGTTCACCCGGGAGTGCAGCAGGCAGTTGAGCATGAAGAAGTACGAAGTCTGGACGTCTGTCCCCAGATTCAGCTTCTTGCTCTTCCGCGGCCTGCCGCCGGTGCGGGTCGAGGACTCTTTCGTCTTGGCTCGATGCGCTCGTTCTGCCATTATCCGATACCCGTGAGGTGATGGCCTCCGTGCCGTAGAGGGCTCAAAAGCAAGTTCCGTACCCGGCCGGCAATTCCCGAACGCCCCCTCGTTCGCGGCGTCTAACGTCGAGGGGACCATGGGTTTGCGGTCGGCTGAAGCCACTGACTATGGGGCCTTTCTGCAAGAAACACGCCACAGGGCGGGAGGGCGGAGCGAGGCAGTTCGCGGAGAGAGAAGTGACGCCCCGCAGTATTCCCTGACGAATTATTTGTTCTGCGGACCGATATCGGGAGGATGAGCAATGAGAGCAGGCGTTGTGCAGTTCCGGCCGGAGTTCGGGAACATCAAGAGGAACCTCGAGAAGGTGTTGTCGATGATCACATCTGAGGAAGCCGACCTGTTCGTACTGCCCGAGCTCGCCCTGTCCGGGTACATTTTCGAGTCCAGGGAAGAGGCGATGTCGCTCTCGCAGACCCCGGGCGGTGAGGAATTCGAGGGCGTGGCCGGTCTGGCCCGCGACAGGGGGGCGACTATCGTGCTCGGCTTCGCCGAGAGAGCGGGCGAGCAGCTCTATAACTCATCGATCATGATGTCCCCGGACGGGACGACCTCCGTGTATCGCAAGCTGCAGCTCTTCTGCGACGAGAAGAGGAACTTCGACCCGGGGGATAGATCCCCGGCCGTCGCGGACGTGGCCGGCGTGAGGCTGGGGATGATGATCTGCTTCGATTGGATCTTCCCTGAGGTTGCGCGCACCTTGGCTCTCAAGGGGGCGGATATCCTCTGCCACTCCGCCAATCTGGTCCTTCCATTCTGCCAGGACGCCATGGTGACGCGGTGCATCGAGAACAGGGTCTTCGCGCTTACGGCGAACAGAGTGGGGACCGAGCGCCGAGCCGGTCAGGAACTCACTTTCACCGGCAGAAGCCAGGTGGTAACGCCACGGGGTGAGATCCTTACGCGCGCCGACGTCGATGGTGAGGGCGTGTTCGTAGTCGAGATCGACCCGATGCTGGCCCGCAACAAGGCGGTTACCGACATCAACGACGTCCTCGGCGACCGCAGGCCCGAGCTCTACGAGTTGGGCTGAAAAGCGAGGAAGTGCGCAGCAGGGCGAGAATGCCCGTTGCAGAGGCTTTCTCGGCCGGCAACCCGCTGGCATGTTACTTGCAGAATCCTGAGCTAGTGTAGAGGAGAGCCTCGCACACACATTGGTGTGCGTGTCATGCATGCTCTGAACACGTCGGCATTCTCGCCGTTCGAGGAAGGCTCGATGGAACGTTCCGGTCCCAGCATCGAGATCAAGGTAGTGCTTCTGGTCGCGGCGGCCGTGGTCGTGCAGGACCTCGTGCTCATCACGATGTACGTCGGTGGCGTGAAGCCTGGGACGATCCAGCTGGCGATGGCAGGTATCCTGGTCCTGTCGCTCGTCGTCGCGGCGGTGTGGGGGAACGCCCTCGTCAGAGCGATCCGGCGTCTGGCGCGCGCCTGCTACGTCGCACGTCACGGCGACACGGGCGTGCTGTCGGAACTCACGCGCACGGACGAACTGGGGCAGCTGAACGACGAGATCAACAAGCTCATCGTGCTTCTCAGGGATTCCGCGGACACACGGTCCGAGCTCGCGTCGAGCAAGGACGTCATCGAGGAGCTCGAGCGCACTGCTCCGGAGATCATGAGGTCTTCGCACGAGCTCCTCGTTTCCCTCAAGGAGCTCCGGGAGGGCGCCGCGGCTGAGATCGCCATCCTGCGGAAGGTCGCCGGGTGTCTGGGTGAGGCGCGCGGGCTCGTCGCAGACGTGGCGAGGGGGGCGTCTGGTGATTCGCCGGCCGGTGAGCCGGCGGCAAGGCTCAAGTCGCTGGGGTCGCTCGCTCGGGAGACCGAACTCCTGGCGGATGCCGTGGTCGATGAGGTGGCCCGTCCGTCCGTAGACGAGGCGTCTCTTGCCAGAGCCGTCAACGGGCTCAGAGACGCGGCTCGCACGATGGCGCAGGTCGCCGCGCAGGCCGTTGGGCCGCTCGAGAAGAGCAGGGATGACGCGGAGGCGGCGCTCAAGGCGGCAGACAGGATAATCACGGCCGAAACTGAGAAGGCCGACGGCAGTCGTGTGGCGGAGCTCATGGAAAGAAGCGCGCGAAACGGGCTCACGGAGGCGATGAGACTGGCGACGACGCTCAGGAAGCTCGGCGTGGTCCTTGAGGCATACGCTGCGAGGAGGCGTGCTCGTCCTTGCTGAAGCCGTAAACGAGATTCACAGCGGGGCCTCGCCTTCACGGCGGGGCCCCGTTGCTGTTGGTGGAGCGAACGACTCCAGGTGACGGCGAGACGCGGATTTACGTGGGCGCGGGTCCACTCCGCGGTCTGGACGATCGCGGTGGCATGCCGGTTGCTCTGAAACGATCTCGCAGGAACGTATCAGGCGGGGTAAGGGGACTGGAGGGCGGCGCCGGTTCGTGCGGAGGAGTCGGCGCGGTGTGGTGGTGACGACGTTGGGCGCGCCCGGCCAGGCCCCGAGGCCCTGCCGGCGAACCCCGTGAAAGCGGACGGCCAGACAATGAGAAGGGTAGCCCCAGCGAACCGGCGCTCTGGTCGGATGGCATTGGATCGGCGCGTGGGGTACGGTGGTCATGGCCGCGGCGGTACCGTCGATCCCGACGATCTCGCAAGGCTGAACTCCTTGCTCGGCGCGGACCTTCGGTTCGCGGTGGAGTCGACGTGCTCCTGTGACTCGGGCTGTGCCGAACCGGATGCGCGGGCGGGCTGTGGCGGACAGAGCGTGCGTGCCGGGTGCGGCCCGACGCGGGAGCCAGCCTCTACCGCCAGGGGCGTCCTGATGCACGGGGCCTCCGGGGGGCGGCAGAGGAGCGCCTGGTTCCCCGTCGTCTGCTCACGCGCGCGAAGGAAGCTGCTACACTCGCTGGCCGGCAGTCTTGCCGAATGCGCGATGGCTCTGGGACTCGGCGCCGGTATCTACCGGGGATCCCCCGCTGCCCGCGGCTCGTTCCCGGGTGGATCGGTCGGCCTCGGCAAATCGCCTTGAGCACCTCATCCTTCTGTGTGACAATCCAGATGCGATAGACGTATCCACGTGACAGTCAGAATCGCTGACGGCACAGGAGGTCCTATGAGCGCCGCACTCGACAGGATTGTCGATAGCTATGTCAGCACCCTGCTTGCCGACTATCCGGTTTTCGCAACATTCCTGGGTGTCCACGACCACGACGCCGAACTGGGTGAGTTCGGGGCCGCCGCCCAGGAGGAGAAGAACGATCATCTGAAGGGGCTCCTGTCGGAGCTCGAGTCTCTCTCTCTGGACGACGAGCCCCTTGAAGCCAGAATTGACACGGCGGCGCTCCGTGCCTCGCTGAGACACTCCGTGTTCGAGCACGAAGAGCTTCGCACACACGAGTTCAAGCCCATCGAGTACGTCGGCACGGCGCTGTCCGGGTGCAATGAGCTCGTCCTGGGTGACTTCGCTCCGCTGCCGGATCGGGCGCGCTCGCTTCTCGGCAGACTCGAGCAGATACCCGGGGTCCTCCGGTCGATGCGTGAGAACATCAGGCAGTCGCCGGCGGTGTTCGCGACCGTCGGAGCCGAGATCGCCAGGGGTGGAGTGGGGTTCGTCACGGCCGTGGTTCCGGGAATCACGGAGGAGGTGCCGTCACTTCGCACGGATCTTGAGAGGGCAAGCGCGGCCGCGGGGGAGGCTTTCGGTGAGGCCGCAGACTACCTCGAGGAGCTGGCAGAAGGATCGGACGTTCCCTTCCACGTCGGGCGAGAGCGGTACGAATGGCTTCTCCGCGAGTACCACATGCTCGATATGGACAGCGCTGAGCTCAGGGAACTCGGCCGGCGCATGCTGGTGGAGACGCGGGAGAAGATGGCCGACGTCGCTCGGGAGATCGACCCCGGCAGAACGACGCACGAGATCATCGAGGATCTCAAGTGCGACCACCCATCCGCGGGCGGGCTCAGGGAGCACTACACGTCTGAGATGGCACGGGCGAGGGAATTCGTTCTCGAGCACGACCTTGTCAGCATCGCCGAGGGCGAGGAACTCGAGGTAATAGACACTCCTGTCTTCCTGAGGAAGATCCTCCCGTACGCGGCCTACCATCCGGCGGGGCCTCTCGAGAAGAAGCAGCGGGGACTCTTCTACGTCACGCCTGTCGACGACAGCTTGACGCCAGAGGAGCAGGAGAAACAGCTTCGCGGCCACAGCGTTCACACCATTCCGATCATCGCGCTCCACGAGGCGTACCCGGGACACCATCTGCAGCTCGTCCGGTCCAATCTCGGTCGCCGCAAGGCCCGGAAGTTCCTCTGGAACACGGTCTTCATCGAGGGGTGGGCGCTCTACTGCGAAGAGATGATGAAGGACGCCGGGTTCTACTCCAGCGCGAAGACGCGCCTCGGGCAGCTGAAGGAAACGCTGTGGCGCGCCGCCCGCGTGGTCGTGGACGTCGGGCTGCAGCTCGGGGAAATGACCGTGGACGATGCCATCGAGTTCATGGTGTCGGAGGTCGAGCTCGAGCGGATCAACGCGACCGCGGAGGTCAAGCGCTACACGGGGAATCCAACGCAGCCGTCGAGCTACCTCGTCGGCAAGCTCGCGATCCTGAGCATACGAGAGCGGTACGAAGCCCGTGCCGGAAGCGCGTTCGACCTCAAGATGTTCCACGACGAACTGCTCGATACAGGGAGCATCCAGCCCGCACTTGTGGAGGCGTCGCTGGGCTTCCGTGAGCTCTAGGACGGGCACGCTCGTCGCCGGGCCGCGGACAAGCACGCTCGCCGCCTTGGCCGCTGGTGGTCCGCTTCACCGGAAGGCGTCATGGTCCGGAGTGAGATTCTCCCGAACGGGACGACCCTTCTCGTGGAGGAGGTGCACGTCGCGCCGATTGCGGCCCTGAATCTGTGGGTCGGAGTCGGCTCAGCCGACGAGCCCGCGCACCACGCGGGCGTCTCCCATTTCCTCGAACATATGCTCCTGAAGGGCCACGAGGCCGACCCGCTGGGCTTCCTGACCCGGACGGTCCAGGAAGCCGGCGGCTATCTCAACGCCAGAACCGGATGCGACCACACCGCGTTCTACCAGGTGGTGCCCGCGCATCACTGGCGAGAGGTCCTCGACGCTCAGATCAAGACACTGCACTCTCCCGTCTTCGCTGAGGCGGACGTCGATGGCGAACGCTCGGTCATCGTCGAGGAGATGAGGATGTCCGACCGCAACCCGTCGTTGTTCGCCTGGCGCCATCTCATGCAGGCGGGCTTCCGGGACAGCGGACACGGACGCCGTATTGTGGGCACCGAGAAGACGCTGGCTGTCATCGACGGCTCCGTTCTGTCGGACCACCTCCATGCGCACTACACCCCAAGGAACATGGTCCAGGTGGTCGTGGGAGACGTGGACGCGGGGGAGGTCGTAGCTCGAGCACGGGAGCTC
>DAOWER010000150.1 GCA_030638405.1 Candidatus Eiseniibacteriota bacterium
AGCAGTCAGTGTCGGCGCCGTTGGGTATGAGCACGACGCGATGTCCGGGGATGCCTCGGTTAACCATCAGGCGGCGCATCCCGGGCGTCACCGCGACGATCCAGGCGGCGTGCGTGTACAGGAAGAGCTCCATCCGCTCGGCCAGCCGGATGATGCGCTTCGACTTCAGCTGCCCGAGGGCCACGGCGGCGTGCGGCCAGTAGTCGCGCACGTCCAGGACGTAGGGCGCGCCCTTGATGTGACCCAGTATCCAACCGGAAACGCCGAGGAAGAGAGGCGGAGACGTGATGAGTATCACATCGCACTTCGGCGTAAAGCACCCGCGCACGAGCGCGGATGCGGCGAACGAGATCTGGTTGAGCAGGCGCGTCACGAACGTCTTGTGCGGCGTCGCGAAGAGATAGCTCCTGATGACACGGACGCCATCATCCACCGAGGACGCACCGAGCTTCCACCGGAACCCCTGCTGCTTCCTTCCGCTCGGGTGGTTCGGCATGCCCGTGAGCACTGTCACGTCGTGGCCCCACTTCGCGAGCTTCGTCGCGAAGTGGTAGGCCCTGAGAGGGGCGGCGCCCGTCTCGGGAGGGTAGTACTGTGTGAGGAATAGGATCCTCATGCCCCTCCTCCGATTGCCTAGTTCGCTCCGGCGGCCGAGCGGCGCCCGGCGCGTTTCAGCAGCTCATGAAGCAGGTCCTCGTATCGCGCGACAGCACGGTTGATGTCGTAGTCTTCGAGTGCTATTGCCCTGCCTGCGTCACCCATCTCACGTGCGCGGTCGGCGTCGTTCAGGAGCCCGAGCACGGCGTTCGAGAGCCCGGGCGCGTCCCCCGGATCGACCAAGAGCCCTGACGCCCCGTCCTCGACAAGCTCCGGAACCCCGCCGACGCCCGTCGCCACGATGGGAACGCCGGCCGCCATCCCCTCCAGCACGACGTTCGGAGAACCCTCAGACAGAGATGAGAGCACCAGCACGTCCATCAGCTTGAGCAGAGAGGGCACGTCGTGCCGCACACCGACGAAGTGCATCCTCCTAGAGAGACCGGATTCATCCGCTGTCCGTTCGAGGCGGGTTCTCTCGGGCCCGTCCCCCACTATCAGGAAACTGACATCTCCGTACGCCTCCGACAGGAAGGCCGCGGCCTTCAAGAAGTGTTCGTGCCCCTTCACTCGAGAGAGCTTGGCCACAATGCCGACCACCTTGCTGTCTCCGAGTCCGAGGCCCCGCCTGAGCTCTTCGTTCGGCCTCGCGCTCTCGATCCTCTCAAGGTCCGTTCCGACTCCGATGTTCTCTATCTTCGATTCCGGCACGCGGAACCGTCCCGACAGCTCCCGCACGGCGGCCGTGCTGTTGGCGATGACGGCGTCGACGACGCGCCGGCTCACGAAGCCGTAGACCGATTCCCTCGCCCCGCCTCTGAGCCAGTAGCTGAGGTTCCGCTGGTTGTTAACGACCACGGGAACACCCGCGGCCCGACCCACGAACGGGCCCACGAGCGTAGTCAGACCCAGCATGCAGCTCAGAACATCGACGCGCTCGCGCCGCAGGAACGCCGCAGCTCTCGAGAGGTCGCGACACGTCCGCGGCGAGAGGACGTGTCTGCCCGTCCCGAACTCGTGGACCGGCACGCCGAGCGCTTCAATCTCAGGCAGGAGTTCTCCCTCAGCAAGCATGGAGAACACGATGGGCGTGAATCGTCTCCGGTCCATCCTCTTCAGGAACTCAAGCAGGAAGCGCTGGGTTCCCGCGGACTCGAACGAACCAGCCCACAGCACGAGCTTCGCTGGAGTTCCGCCTCTATGTGTATCGGTCCGGTCCAACCGACCTCCGGGGCCCGTCGGCTCTCAACCCGAGTTCGGGTGGAACGAGTTGTCCGCCTCGAAGCAGCGATCGCGCACCGGGAGGACCCCCGTTATCTCGTCCACAACGCGCCGGCTCTGATGTCTGAACCGCGAGTACTGTATGTCCGCCGCCAGTCGGGCGACGTCTCTGTGCCTGGGCCCGATACCCAGGCGCGGAATGCAGTATCCGGAGGACCTGTGCGAGACTGGTCCGAACAGCGACGTCACAGCCGATTGGAACCCCGCAACCGCGACGAGCTTCGCTACCCTGGCGTCGCAGTGGCGATCCGTCCTGCCGTTGGGGTAGGCGAAGTGCTCGACGGGCGCCTGAATCGCCTCCTCTATGTCCCTCCGCGATGCGACCACCTCGTGAGCAACGTCCCTCGTGTCTAGACTGGGCAGGTTGTAGTGGGAGCGCGTGTGGGCGCCTATCGTCATGCCGGCGCGGTGCATCTCCCGCATCTCGTCCCAATCCACCATGATCCGCCTGGCTCGGAGGTCCGTCCTCGAACCCGTCGCCTCGTGAACCTCCGCGAGAATGCTCTCTGCCTCATCGAACTTGCAGCGCTTCACGATGCCGGTGACCATCTTGATCGTCGTTTCCCTCTTCTCGTCCGTCGACAGATCGATGCTGCGCTCTCCCAGGAACGAGAGCGAGACCCCCGGCCTGTCGCAC
>DAOWER010000131.1 GCA_030638405.1 Candidatus Eiseniibacteriota bacterium
ATCCGTCATGTGGTCGAAGAGTCCCACGTCTCAGGTCCTCCCGCTTGTGTCGCGTTCCGTTGGTCGTCCGGCCCGGCGTCTACCCTCTTGCCGCCTGAGCCCGGCGCGCGAATGTGCGCAGCGGACGGGCAGTCAGCGTACGTCCGGGGCCCTCTGGACCCGCCTAGCGGCGGTGGCAGTTCTGCAGGGAGATTCTCCCATCCACGACGATGGGGACCGTTCCGTACTTGTCGATTCTGGAGCAGAACTCGAGGTCGCCTCCGAACCCGAGCTCCGCGAGGCGGCGCCCGTGAAAGGAATTCCTGACGACCTCGCCGACGTCACCGATCGCAAGAGCGAGTGTTCTCGCCGCGACCGCTCCGTCGTTTAGCGCGGCCGTGGCTCGCGTTCCGCTCACGATGCGGTCGACCAGATAGCCTCCGCAGACGAAATCCTCGAGCGACAACCGCCCGAGATCTCCCGCGCACAGCACCGCGACCTTCTTGGCCCGGCTCGATATGACGTGCGACACGACGGCGCTCAAGTTGAGGAAGCAGCCCAGGACGATCTCCTTTGCCGAGGCACTCCTCGTGATGGCTACCGTGCCGTTGGACGTGGAGAAGATGAGCGTCTTCCCCTTGACGGTCTTGCTGGCGTACTCGAGGGGCGAGTTGCCGAGGTCGAATCCGTCGATCTGCATGCCCTCCCGCTCGCCGCCCAAGAGGGTTTTCTTTCGCTCAAGGGTGGACAGGAGCTTCGTGGCGTCCTCGACGGACGCGAGGGGGATGATACGCTCGACGCCGTTCTCGCACGCCTGGACTATCGTGCTGGAAGCACGCAGAACGTCCACGGCAACGACGACCTTGCCCTTAGCTTGGGTCTCGGAGAAGTCACTTGGATGCGTATACAGGCTGAGTTCCATGGCTAGACGGCTCCGATCAGCTCCTCATAGGCTTTTTTTTTGCGCGCGAGTGTTCCGGTGTCGAAGCTGCCGGCCACGAAATCCGCGTCATTCATCATCGCCGTGTGGAAGGGTATGGTCGTCGCCACACCCACGATCACGAACTCCTCCAGGGCGCGTCGCATGCGCGCGATGGCCTCTTGCCGCGTGTTCCCATGGGCGAGAAGCTTGGCAATCATGGAATCGTAGTGCGGTGGGATCACGTAGCCGCTGTACACGTGTGTGTCGACCCTGATTCCCGGGCCGCCGGGCACGTAGAAGTCAGTGACGGTCCCGGGACAGGGAACGAAGTCGCGCTCCGGGTCCTCGGCGTTGATGCGGCACTCGATGGCGTGTCCCCTCAAGCCCAGCCTGGCCTGCTCGACTTCGATGCGCTGGCCGGCTGCGATCCTGATCTGTTCCTTGATGAGGTCGACACCCGTCACCAGTTCGGTGACCGGATGCTCGACCTGTATGCGCGTGTTCATCTCCATGAAGTAGAAGTTCCCTTGCGCGTCCAGAAGGAACTCCACCGTGCCGGCGCTCACGTAGCCGGCTCCCTTGGTGCCCCGGACGGCCGCTTCCCCCATGCGCTGACGCAGTTCGGGTGTCACTGCGGGCGACGGAGACTCCTCTATCAGCTTCTGGTGGCGACGCTGTATGGAGCAGTCCCTCTCTCCCAGATGCACCACGTTGCCGTGCTCGTCCCCGAGCACCTGGAACTCGATGTGGCGCGGCTCCAGTATGAGCTTCTCAATGTAGATGTCGCCGTTTCCAAATGCGGCTTCCGCTTCCGCCTGCGCCAGCTGGAAGTTGGACATGAACTCATCGCGGTCGGCGGCCGCGCGCATGCCCTTGCCACCGCCGCCGGCGGAGGCCTTGATCATCACCGGGTAGCCGAGCGAATCCGCGGCCTTGGCTCCCTCCTCGGCACCGGCGACGATCCCGTCTGTTCCCGGGATCACGGGCACGCCCGATGCGGACATTATGGCGCGCGCCTGCGCCTTGTCCCCGAGCTTGCGCATCATGTCGGCCGTGGGCCCTATGAACGTGATCTCGTGGGCCTCGCAGACCTCGGAGAAGTCGGCGTTCTCGGCGAGGAAGCCGTAGCCCGGGTGGAGCGCGTCGGCGCCGGTGACCTCGCACGCCGAGAGGATCGCCTTGATGTCGAGATAACTCAGTCCCCCGTGCGCCGGGCCGACGCACACGGCCTCGTCCGCGAACTTGACGTGAAGCGCGTCTTCGTCCACCTCCGAGTGGATCGCGACCGTGGGGATGCCGAGCTCCTTGCAGGCCCGCATCACGCGCAGAGCGATCTCACCTCTGTTGGCTACCAGCACCTTGCCGAACATGTGTGTTTCACCTCCGACACGGTCGAGTCATCAGTCGGGCTCGACCATGAAGAGCGCCTGTCCGAACTCAACGGCCTGCGCGTTCTCGACCGCCACCCGAACGACGGTTCCGCTGACCTCGGACTCGATCTCGTTGAGCAGTTTCATCGCCTCGACGATGCAGACGACCTGCCCCTTGTTCACGTGGTCGCCCTGCCGCGCGTAAGGTGGTGAATCCGGTGACGGCGCCTCGTAGAAGGTGCCGACCATCGGCGAACTGATCGGAACAAGTCCAGAGTCACGGTCCGCCGCATCGGGCGTTTCCTCGGCCCGGTCGACGGCAGGAGCGGCGGCCTCCGCAGTGGTCGGCGTCGCATGAGCGGCGACGACAGGTGCGGCCGCGGGCGGAGCCTCCTTCACGATCCTCACGGAGCGGAAGAAACCCGATACCGTAAGCTCGCTGACGTCGCTCTCCTCCACCAGCCTGATGAGTTCTTCTATCTTCTTCTTGTCCATCTGACCTCCAGGAGAAGCCGGAACTCACACTCAGACGCGCGAGACGTAGCTGCCCGTGCGCGTATCGATCTTGAGTCGCTCGCCCTCCTCGATGAACAGAGGGACCTGCACGACGGCTCCCGTCTCGAGGGTCGCCGGCTTAGAGCCTCCCGAGACCGTGTCTCCCTTGACCCCGGGATCCGTGGTCACGACCGTCAGCTCGACGAAGTTCGGCAGCTCGATGATGACGGGCGTGTCGCCGTCGAAGAGTATCTCGATTTCGAGCCCATCTTTGAGAAACTGCGCTTTGTCCTTCCCGATGGCCTCCGCGGTCAGGGAGAGTTGGTCGTAGTCGTCCATCTTCATGAAGTGGAACTGGTCGTCCCTGTAGAGAAACTGTGTCTTGCGACGCTCGAGTCGGACGTTCTCCACCTTCTCCCCGGCTCTCCATGTGACCTCGAGAACGCGTCCCGTCTTCACTTCCTTGAGCTTGCTCCGCACGAAAGCGCCGCCCTTGCCGGGCTTGACGTGAAGGAACTCGGTGATCGAGAAGAGCTTGCCGTCCTTCCGGATGACCATACCGTTGTAGAAGTCGTTGCTCGTAGCCATGTCTCTCTCATGCTGTTGGTCACAGAATCGCTGATTACACCGCAACGCATGCAGGATACAATCCCGCCTTGGACCCCGTCAACACGTATGTTCCTCCCCGGCAAAGCCCGAATTCAGGCACGCCCCGGCGATCGTGTGTCGTTTCCGATCGCCGGGGCGTGCAGACAGGTGGGGCCGTTGGCCCAAGGACCTTCCTCGTGTCAGTTCACTCTCCACAGAGACCGAAGACACGGCTCTCCGTCGGATTCGGACGTCCTACACCGACGCGGGGTGCTTCCTGTATTCCTCGAGGGCTGCCTTCGCCCTCTCGTTATCGGGGTCACGTTCCAGGATGCGCTCGCATACGTCGGCCGCCTTGCCGTACAGGCCCTGCCGCGAGTAGATCTCGGCGAGCGTAAGCGTCGCTATGCTCGCTGGGCGAAGCGACGGCCCGTCGGAGTTCGTCTCCGCCGGCACGAACAGGTCTGCGAGATGCGCGAGCTCCTCGGACAGCGAACCTGCGCCCGGTCGGAGGCCGGACTCATCGGTCTTCTCAGGAGCAGCGGGCGCCGCCTCGTCGGGAGTGTCCTCCGGGGCCGTGCCCTCCACCGGTTCTTCCGCCGGTTCCGGCACGGAATCGAGGTACGCCCGGGCCTCGAGATTGTCGGAGTCGAGCGTCAGTACGTCACCGTATGCGGAGAGCGCTCCCTCCCGTCCCTCGGAGTCGACTATGGTCCTGGCGAGGACGACGCGTATGCCCACGTGGCCCGGGTGCGCCTCGACGCCGCGCCGGGCGGTCCTGAGCGCGCTATCGAGCTGTCCGCACAGCCTGTACGCCTCGGCGAGAGGCGCGAAGACCCTGGGAGACGGGTCACGCGCCAGCTCGGACTCGAGCTCGGCGATTCGGCCAGTGAAATCGTCAGACTGAGGGGACATTCGCAGTGTTCCCGCGCCCGGCCGCCATGCGGCAGGAGCGCTGTTACCTGGTGGAAGGCAGAGTGAAGGTATCAGAGCGTGTACCGTCTGTCAAGTTGAAAGCTCCGGCGATCATCACTTGCCAGCGGAGAAAGTGTGCGCGATGGCGTCGAGGTTTCGCATGAGCGCCGTCTTGTCTTGCGCGGGCGCGAACAGGCTGACGTCCAGAAGATACACGCGTTCACTCGACGGTTCGTGGAAGCAGTAGGTTCTGAACGGTCCTCCCCCGACGAGCGTCGAGTTGCCCCACCATCCGGAGACGCGGACGGCAGGCAGCCCCAGGAAGTCGACGCGTTCGGCTTCGACCGGACGCTTCCACTCGGTGCTGTCGCCGTCGAGGTAGCGGGCGGCGAGTTCCTCACGCTTGGAGAGCGCGAACTGCTCCGACACGAACCCGGGAGTGCCCTCCGTCCAGTAGACGAAGACTGTCCTGTCTGGCCGCGTGCGGCGGAACAGCACGAATCCGTCCCCGGCGTCGGTGGTGTAGAAGTCGTAGCCGCTGGGAGGGCATAGAGACCATCCGAATCGTTCGGACATCGCCTGTGCCATACCCGCCCCGACTGACGCCTTCCGAAGCGAGGTCGCCAGACGTGTCAGCGTTGCCGCCTCCATTTCGGCCCGGACCTGGTCTCCGTGCTCACGCAGGAAGGCCGCTACGGCGTCGGCGTCGGCACCCACGACGACCCCGACGACCTGGCGCTTGGCCCACACGTCCTCGGTGAGCGAAAGCGCCGGGGGGGAATCCTCGCGGAGCCCCGGGAATATCTTCCGGGCCATCTCCCCCACGGACCCACCGTCCCAGGTCCCGACGAGGAGCACGTGCCTCAAGTTCTTGAGGTCCCCGGACTCATCGAACGTCGTGAGAGTCATCTTGAATGCCGGTTCATCGAGCAGCCAACTGCACGGGGTTTCCATGGCGGCGACCACGAGTTCCACGAGTTCCGATGCGTCCTCGTCGTGGATTATCAACAGGTCGTCACTGTCGCCGACCGCCGTGACCACCGGGCCCGAGCACGAGAGCAGTCCCGCGATGGCCAGCAGGCACGCAGTTAGGCGGGCGAACCCGCCGCCGAGGCTCTTCATCCTCACCTCCAGACGCTGAGATCCTTCCAGTCGACCTCGAGCACGCCCGGCGGGATCCCGAGATCGTACGCGTCGCGATCGACCGACTCGGCTCCGCGCAACGTGTCGTAGCGAATCGTGATCCCTATCTCGCGGCTCTCCCCCTCCAGTGCCACGAGTTCCACCGTCCGCGGTGCGGACGTCCCGGGCTTCCACCCGTGGCCCGCGTAGGACAGACGGAGGTTCCCATCCGTGCCATCGCGGTCCAGTTCGATCTCCGTGATGACCGACCGATTCTCGTCAATCTTCACTCGGATACGCGAAGTTCCCGCGAGTCCTTCGAGAGTGAGGAGGTCGCCCCTGCGCGTGGCGGTGACGTCGGTCATCCTTGTGATGAAAGAGGCATCCGGCAGCCCGAGGATTAGCGACGCCGGGTCGAGCCAGTCATCGTATCCGGCGACATCCGAGATACACCCCGTCACCACCAGCAGCCGCGCAGGGAAGTAGAGGCGGGCGCAATCCCCTTCCACGAGAGCGAGCGCCGTCAGCGAAGCGCCCATCGTCCCGATCGCCGGCCTGAGGTCCGCCCTGAGCCATCCCGGACGCTCGTAGATGATGGCGAACGCCACCTTGAGGGTCCTTCCTGAGACGCTTATCTCCCCGTCTCCGGTTCCCCTGTAGCTCTCGGCGCCGGGAGCCGCGGTGTTGATGGTATCCACGAGCCTCGCAAGCTCGGACGGCCCCACCGGCTCGGCGACGTGCGGCGCCCGTGCGCAGCCCGAGAGCAGCGCGAACACCCCGGCGGCAAGGATTATGAGTCGCCTCACGGCGTCCCTCCGTTCGTGGACTCGCGCAGATTGGCCGGCACCTCAGCGCCGGTCCCCTCGATGCGCTCGATCGTGGGGCCTCTTCCGGGTGACAGCTCGAGCGCCCTCGTCCAGATGGTCACGGCCTCGTCAGCAAGTCCGAGCCCGAGCAGGACGTCGCCCAGGTGTTCCAGCATCACGGGGTTGTCGCCGCCCAGCTCGATCGCCAGATCGAGCTCGCGTCGAGCCTCCTCCATGTTGCCCAGCCTGAAGTGAGCCCAGCCGAGCGTGTCGCGCAGAAGGGGATTGTCCTCTTCCAGCTCGACGGCACGCATGGCGTAACTCAGAGCGTGATCGAGGTCACGATTCTCGTCCGCCAGTGTGTAGGCGATGAAATTGAGCGCGATGACCGAGTTCTCATCTATTTCAAGCAGCTTCTCGTATGCATCGATGGCGCCGTCGAAGTCCCCGGCGCCGTAGTACGTGGCACCGCGCGCCCGCAGGATGGCCCCGGTGTCTCCGAACCTCGCGGTCGCCTCGTCGAGGATCGCGTGTGCTCGAGTCGACTCGCCCATCATCGAGTAGCCGGCCGCCAGCGAGATGAGCTCGGGTTCCATCGCCTCGTACCTCACGTGGATCCACTC
>DAOWER010000174.1 GCA_030638405.1 Candidatus Eiseniibacteriota bacterium
CTCGTGTTCCGGGCTCGTCGCCCAGATCCGTCGTCCGGGTTCGCCGTCCGTGTCTGTCGCCAGGGCTCGTCGCCAGGCTAGAGCAGGTCGCGGAGGACCAGCTTCAGCTCTTCCCGCTTGCCGTCGCGCTCGATCGCGAAGATGTACTCCGTTCCCGGCTCCTCGCGGAGCATCGCCCGGAACTCAAGCATCCCCCCGAAGCGCTCGACGTCGATGCCGTTGATCGTGAGAACCGTGTCATCTTCCTGGAACCCGGCTTCATCCGCGGGTGTTCCGGGTGAGACGTAGAGCACCTCGCACGCTTCCTCGGGACGCCAGAGCTGAAGCCCGCTCTTGTCCCATGGGAACTCGGTCTCGAAGTCGTCTCCCTTCTCGACCACGACCTGCTGGTTCTTGTAGTCGAGATAGAGCACGAAGTGCCTGAAGAGCGTGTTGCCGAGGTTGCCGACGAGCTCCCCGCCTGAGAAGCCGCCCTTCATCTCCCCGTCGGATCCCGCCATCGATATTATCGGACGCTCTACCGTGTAGCCGCCAAGCTCAACAGTCTCGTATCGGGAGAAGTGGTGCTTGATCTTCCCGCCTGCTCCAAAGCCGACACCGTACATGCCTTCCCTGTTCCCCAGGTTGTGCTCACTCGCGTACGGGGCGTGGAACGTCATGCCCCCGGCTCCGAGGTCCAGCATCCAGCGCCCCTTGTGGACGCCGTCAACCGTCGCCTCGACGGTGAAGAGATTCTCGCTGAGCGGGGCGTCGAGAACTGTCCCGTCTCCCTCGTACTCAAACTCCTCGGGGTCGTAGAAGGTCAGCATGTTGTTCGCGTAGTCGACCCTGGTAACGAAGCGTGACAGGAAGTCGTAGCCCAGGATGCCGACGACCTCGAGGTCCGAGAGCCTGCGGAACAGGTCCACGAGCGTGATGACCGCCACCTGCTGCTCCTCGAACTCGATGCCCTGGACGGTGAATGGAGGGAGCGTCGTGAACGCGACGTCCACGGTGTTGCCGGCGCCTTGGCCCTTTATCTCCCCGCTCAGCTCGAGCCCGAGGCTCTCGGCGTACTCACGGTCGATGACCGACGCGCTCGCCCCCGAGTCCAGGATCCACAGCCCCTCGCGGTAGTTGACGGTCACCGGAAGGAAGACGTGCCTCTCGATGTACTGGCACGGCACGTCCGCGCGGTCACCGCCCTCTGTGAAGACGAAGTCCCGCACGTCTTCGGCGGGCGGCTCAAACAGCGCGGGGTCTATGTCGACGTTGGTCTCGAGAAGGGTCGTCACGATCGTCTGCTTCTGCCCTATGGGCAGCACCTCAATGTCCTGCCGGAACGCATGGAGCACACCGTTGACGTCGCGGTAGTCCGAGTGGACCGCGTGCTGCTGCATGTCGGGCCGGATGTCTATCGACTTCCTCATGAGGAAGTCGGCGACGTCTATGTACCAGACTCGCTCGACGTGGTCGGACTCGCTGGCGACCCTGACTACGTAGCAGTCCGCGCCGTCGATCTGCTCAACGCCCTCGAGCGACACGGTGAAGATATCGGAGGCGGGGTCGAGGTGCTCGAACAGGGCCAGCCTTCTGCTGACCTCTCGGCGCGCCAGCGCGCCCGGGTCCTGCTCGATCCGCAGCTTCCCGTTCATGCCGACTTCCCACGCGGTGGTTCCGTTGTCGCCCGTTGTCTGAGTGAAGACCACGAGGTCCACGTAGGTACGGCTGCGGTCCGGGCGCACCTCCCAGTGACTGATTGTCCCCTCCAGTCCCGCCACCGAGAGCGTGGCTTCGAAATGGAGCGTCTCCTCGGCCTTCACTCTGTCGAGTCCACCCAGTGCCTCGTGGTACCGCTCGAGCACCTCGTAGGGGTCGACGATGTCCGCGGCGGCGCGCGCCACCGGAGCAAGCGCACACACAAGCGCCAGAGCAATCAGGATCCGTCCCTTCATCCGTTCCTCCCTAGAGTTGGCGGCTCACGGGCCTGCAGTCGAACGTCGCGCTCCCCACGCCCACGGCGCCGGTGCCGACGTCCTCTATTCTCACGCTGATACTGTGCTCTCCGGACGAGAGCTCCGGTCGCTCGACACGGATCAGACAGACCGGCATGTACTTCACGTCGGCCCCGCCCAGGTCGCCGTAGCCTGCGTAGTACCACTGCAGCGACGATACGACGGCAGGCTCTCCGTCCAGCGCGATCCCCACGTGAGCCTCATCGAGGGCCGGCGCGACGTCGGCCACCTCGACCTCCTCGCCTTCCACGACGGCGTGCCTGAGGGGCACTTCCCCGAAGAACATCTCCATCGAGATCGGGGCGAACGAGAGATAGACGTACCGGTCGCCCGGCGAATCCCAGACGGAGAGATTGTGCAGCTCGAGCCCGCCGCTGTCCGCGCTCGCTGACGCACCCTCTTCGGGCGCGGCTTCGTTCGCGCGCGGCGTGACGGGGCGCTCGTGCGGCGCCCCC
>DAOWER010000164.1 GCA_030638405.1 Candidatus Eiseniibacteriota bacterium
CAGGGCAGCCCGTGGTGGCGGCCGTCGGTGGCGTCGTTCGGGGCCTCATTGCGGACGGCCTGACCGTGCGCGAAGGAGAGAAGGTCGGGGACGTCGATCCGCGCGGTAGCGAGATCGACCCCGGCGCCATCTCGGACAAGGCCCGAGCGGTAGGCGGGGCCGTGCTCGAGGCTCTTCTCTCGCGCGGGGCACTGCCGGGCGAGACGAGCTGACCGGTGGTGCGACCGGCGGCCGAGGGCTCGCCGGAAGGCGGCGTCGCGGGTGCGGACCGGCGCATGCTCGCCGGTTCAGGAAGCGGGAAGCGCGATGTACGAGCCCGAATGGAAGATCCCCACGAGCAAGGCGGAGGCCCTGGCGGTCCTCGGTGAGGTCGGTGGGGACGCCGTCGTGGTGGCCGGGGGTACGGACGTCGCCTCTCTCATCTCGAAGCGCAGAATCCGCCCACGCGTGCTCGTGGACCTGGGCCGCATCGACGACCTGAAGTTTCTGAGCGTCGGACCCGGCGGCGAAGGAGGGTCCGCGACGATGGGCGCGCTGGTGACGCACGGAACGCTGGCGAGCGACAGGGGCGTATCCGAGACGGCGCACGTGCTCTCCGCCGCCTGCCGGACTGTCGGCGCGCCGCAGGTGAGAGCGCGCGGGACGATCGGCGGCAACGTGGCCAACGCGTCTCCCGCGGCGGACGGGGCCGTTGCCCTCGCCGCTCTGGGTGCGTCGGTGGTGGTGGAATCGGACGGGGACGGGCGCCACGAGGTTCCCCTGCTGGAGTTCTTCCTGGGCCCGGGACGGACCGTCCTTCGCCCTGACGAGCTCGTCACCGGCATCACCTTCGCCGTCCCGTCGGGCGGCGCGCGCGGCGCCTACAAGAAGGCCGGGCAGAGGAACGCCCTGGCCATCGCCGTCGTCTCTGTCGCGCTGGTGCACGAACCAGAGGCCGGCACGGTGAACATAGCGCTCGGCTCCGTTGCGCCGACGCCGATCAGGGCGACGGAAGCGGAGAAGCTGTTCGAATCGGGCTGGACGGACGTGTCCGGTCGCGCCGAACTCCTGGGTGCTGTCGCCGCCGCCGCCGCGCGGGCCGCTAGCCCCATCGATGATATCAGGGCGTCCGCGTGGTACCGGACGGTCCTCGTCGAAGTGCTCACGAGGCGGGCCCTCGAAGCGGCCTGCTTCTAGATCGAGAACACGCATGAGGAGGGCAGGATGTTCGACACCAGTTTCAAGGGCAGGGACTTCATTACGATTCTCGACTACACACAGGAGGAGGTCATCAAGATCCTCGACTTCGCCGACGAGCTCAAGGCGAAGTTCAAGGCGGGCGTGCCGCACAAGTACCTCGAGGACCAGACGCTCTTTATGATCTTCTACAACCAGTCGCTGCGGACGAGGAACAGCTTCGAGGCGGGGATGACGCAGCTGGGCGGGCACGCTCACTTCCTGGATCCGAGCAAGATCTACACCCCGGCGCTCGAGGGTGACGAGGTGGCGTATTCGACCGAGCGCGTGTCCGATGTCGCGCGCGTGCTCGACCGCATGGGGCACGGCATCTCCATCAGGATCTACGGCGACCCGGTCGGCTGGCAGAACGGCAAGGCCAACCGCATAGTGCGCGAGTTCGCCAAGTGGGCCGAGCGGATTCCCGTCATCAACATGGAGTGTGACCTCTACCACCCGTGCCAGGGTATGGCCGACATCATGACAGTCCGCGAGCACTTCGGCGGTTTCAAGGGCGTCAAGTTCGTCATGAGCTGGGCCTACAGCCCGTCGGCGCACAAGCCCCTCTCGGTCCCGCACAGTGCCGTCATCGCGGCTGCGACAGTCGGCTGCGACGTCGTGCTGGCGCACCCCGAGGGACTCGAGCTCAACGACGATGTTCTGGAGGCTACACGCAAGCGTGCGGAGGAGTCCGGCGGCAGCTTCGAGGTCATGAACGACATGGAAGCCGCTTTCGAGGGTGCGCACGTAGTCTATCCGAAGGCGTGGACCTCGAAGCACAACATCCCGCCCATGGCCGACGTGCCGGATCTCGACGCGACGCAGGCGCTCTTCGATGCGAACAAGCACTGGATATGCGACGCGGCGAAGATGAAGCTGGCCGCTCCCGAGGTCGAATACATGCACTGTCTGCCGTGCGACCGCGGATATGAGGTGACCGACGAGGTCATCGACGGCCCTCAGTCGGCCGCGTTCGATGAGGCCGAGAACAGGCTCCACGCGCAGAAGGCCGTCATGGCCCTGACGATGGACAGGTAGGGGAGGAACGATGCAAGTTTCCCTCAAGGGACGCGACCTGCTCTGCACGCAGGACTGGAGCGTCGACGAGCTCGAGGCGGTGCTCGACCTCGCGGTCAGAATGAAGGACGGCCGGTACTGCGACGAGCACGCGCGCATTCTCAAGCACAAGACGTTCATGATGATGTTCTACAACTCGTCGCTGAGAACGAGGCAGTCGTTCGAGGCCGCCGCGACGGAACTGGGCGGCCACGCGCAGTTCCTGGAGACCAAGACGCTTCGCCTGAAGAGCTCGACACAGCGCGGGGAGACGCTCATCGACACGGCCAACGTCATGAGTCGGTACGCATGCGGCATCGGCGTCCGGATTCTGGAGGACTCGGTCGAGGGGTACGGGGATGGCGACAGCTTCCTTCGCGAGTTCGCTGACTTGGCCTCCGTTCCGGTCGTCAGCATGGCACACGACAAGTTCCATCCCTGTCAGGGTCTGGCCGACGTCATGGGCATGCGCGCCCGGGCAGGCAGTATGAAGGGCAAGACACTGCTTCAGGTCTGGGGTTACTCACCGCTGGTTCGGTCGTGGAGTTCCGTGCAGGAGAGCATCCTTCTGAACTCGCGGCTTGGGATGAACGTCCGCATGGCCTACCCGGAGGGGTTCGACCTCGACCCCGATGTTGTGGAGCAGGCCAGGGCGAACTCCGCCGCGAGCGGCGCGACCTTCGAGGTCACGCACGACCAGGAGGAGGCGTACGATGGCGTCGACGTCGTCTACGCGCGACAGTGGATGCACCCGGGCCGGTATGAGCACGGGCGCGAGTTCGATCAGGAGACGTCGGAGAAACACCGCGACTGGCGGGCGACGTCCGAGAGGATGGCGCGCACGAACAACGCGCTCTTCATCCATCCGATGCCCATCGACCGCGAGCACGAGGCCGATGACGACGTGTGTGACTCCGAGCAGTCGATAATCTACGACATCGCCGAGAACAGGCTGCACGTTCAGAAGGCGATAATGGCTCTGACGATGGCCGACTAGGCGCCATGGGGGACGATGTGGATGGGTAGACTTGCAGTCGTCGCGATCGGTGGCAACTCGATCACCAAGGCGGGGGAGCGGGGAACCATCCCGGAGCAGTTCAAGAACGCCCGGGAGACCAGCCGCCACATCGCACAGATGATCGTCCGCGGATACAGCGTGGTAGTGACTCACGGGAACGGACCGCAGGTGGGCAACATCCTATTGAGGGCCGAGATGGCGTCCTCGGTGCTTCCGATGCTGCCGCTTCACACCTGCGGCGCTGATTCGCAGGGCGGCATGGGCTACATGATCCAGCAGGTGCTTGGCAACGAACTCAGGAGGCTCGGTATCGACCGCTGCGTGACCACCGTCGTCACGCAGACAGTGGTCGACGCAGGCGACCCCGCCTTCTCCAATCCGTCCAAACCAATAGGGCCTTTCTACACCAGTGAAGAGGCCGAGAGGAAGGTCACCGACAACGGCTGGAATGTGATCGAGGACGCGAACCGCGGCTGGCGCCGCGTCGTTCCGTCGCCGATGCCCACGCGCATCGTGGAGGCCGACGCCATCAAGGCACTACTCGATACCGGGTGTATCGTCATCGGCGTCGGAGGAGGAGGCATTCCCGTCGTCGAGGTTGAGGGACGGCTCGAGGGGGTCTCGGCCGTGATCGACAAGGACCACGCGTCGAGGCTCATCGCGAATCACATAGGCGCCGAGCTGTTCATAATGTCGACCGACGTCGAACAGGTCGCGCTCCACTACGGCACGCCCGACGAGGTGCGGCTCTCGAGCCTGACTGTCGATGAGGCGCTGAGCTACCACGCCGAGGGCCACTTCCCTCCAGGCAGCATGGGTCCGAAGGTGTTCGCGAGCGTGGAATTCCTGAGGGGCGGCGGCCGGGAGGCGATAATCACGAATCCCGAGTCGATCGAGAGGGCGCTGGACGGGGAAGCGGGAACCAGGATCACGAGGTAGGGCAGAAGGTCGCCCGAGCGCCTCGAGAAAGGACCGCGCACACCACATGAAAGAGCTCGCCAAGATAATCAGGGTTGCGCGAGGCCACATGCCCGCGGATCTCGTGCTTCGGAACGCGCGCATCGTCAACGTCTTCTCTGCAGAGGTCTACGAGGGCGACATTGCCATACTCGGCGAGCGGATCGTTGGCATCGGGGAGGGGTACAAGGGGAAGAAGGAGATCGACCTCGAGCGCCGCTTCATTCTTCCGGGTCTCATCGACGGTCACATGCACATCGAGAGCACCATGGTGAAGGTCCAGGAGTTCGCTACGTCGGTCGTTCCGCGCGGCACCACCTCGGTCGTCTGCGATCCTCACGAGATAGCGAACGTCCACGGGCTCGAGGGCATCCACTACATTCTGAACTCCAGCAAGTACAGTCCAGTGAACATCTTCGTCATGCTGTCGTCGTGCGTCCCGGCCACGGACTTCGAAACCAGTGGCGCGAACCTCCGTGGCTTCGACCTCTACCCGCTTCTCAGGGAGAAGTGGGTGTTGGGCCTGGGTGAGATGATGAACTACCCCGGCGTGCTGCTTGAGGACGAGGGGCTCCTGGACAAGATCTCGATGACCGAGAACAAGCGCATCGACGGACACGCGCCGGGGCTGTCCGGGCTTCTGCTCAATGCGTACGTAGCGGCGGGCATCGGATCGGACCACGAGTGCACTCAACTTGAAGAAGCGCGTGAGAAGTTGCGGCGTGGCATGCAGATCTTCATTCGCGAAGGGACCACGGCGCGGAACCTGGACGCGCTGCTCCCACTCGTGACTCCAGAAAACTCGCCCTACTGTTCCTTCTGCACCGACGATAGGCATCCCGAAGATCTTCTGGACGAAGGTCATATCGATGCGCTCATCCGGATGGCCATCGAGCGCGGGCTGAACCCGCTGACCGCCATCCAGATGGCGACGATCAACACGGCCAACTACTTCGGACTTCGCGGGCTCGGGATGATAGCGCCCGGCTATCGGGCCGATCTGGTGG
>DAOWER010000257.1 GCA_030638405.1 Candidatus Eiseniibacteriota bacterium
TCAACCTGCGCGCCGCCGCCGTGCTCCGAGGTGTTGCCGGTAAACACACAGCCGGTGAAGCTGGCAGTGGATTCGCAGATGTACAGCGCTCCGCCGTAGGTGCCGAATGAACCCGAGAACACGCAGTCGATGACCGTCGGTGAAGAGAGCCAGCAGTAGAACAGGCCCCCGGCGCTGTAGTTACCATCCGTGAACGTGAATCCCTCGATGACGCACGAGGGTCCTGCATCGCCCTCCAGAAACTTGAAGGCCCTTGTATCAGGATTGCCCTCGCAGTCAATGGTCGTCACGGCGTTGCCGCCGTCACTGCGGAGCTCAACGTTCGTGCCGGCGAAGTCGAGGTTCGTGTTGTCCTCGCCGATGTAGGTCCCCGGCATGACCAGGACGGTGTCGCCCTCGACCGCGGCGTTCAGCGCCGGCTGGATGGCCGTGTGGTCTCCGCTTCCGCCGACATCGACGACGAGGACGTCTGCGTGGGCGGCGCCGGTCGCCACGACGCTGGTGACAACCGCCAGAACCAGGAGCCTTCGGCTCATGGTGGCCTCCTTCCTCTGGGTGATCAGATGGGTCCATCGCAACGCAGCGCACTGTGAGCTGCAGAATGAGGATGAGCCATTATGCGGGATGGATGGCGTTGAGGAAAGGCGATTCTGTGTGCGCCAGGTGTGGCGGCAGGAAACACGTCCGCCCCGGGAGCCGTCAGGTTGCTCTGCCTGAACACTCGTATCCTATGGTATAATGGAGACTAGTGGGCGCGTGAGTCTGCGCTGGCAGCCTCGACGGACGTCAGGCGTACGCGTGCGGGGCCCGATGTGGCACTCGTACGCGGGAGCAGCTCCAGAAGAAGGGACGAGGGATGAGAACAGGCGCAATTCTACTGGCAGCCATCGCCGTGCTGACGGGAGGCTTCGCGGCCTCGCACGCCCAGACGGCCGTCCTCATCTCCGAGATGTGCGACCCGCACCTCAACTTTCAGAACGCGGGGATCACCGAGATCTACACCGCCGGCCCCGCCGCGGTCGACCTGGCCGACTGGACGCTGGTGGCGGTGGGGAACGGCGGCGACATCTTCTCGTGGTCCCTCACAGGTTTGATCGAGCCCGGCGAGGCGCTGGTCGCGGGCGACGCCACCACGGTCATCGCGTTCCCTGTAGACTTCCCCGACGAGGCCTGGTCCAGCAACAACAGCCTCTGGAACGGGAAGGTGGGCGACGGAGCGAAGCTCCTGAACGCGAGCTCGGTGATCGTCGACTACGCCGTTGTGACCGGTACACACTTCGAGAACAAGGACTACACCCGCAACTACGGCGTGGTGTTCCCGAACACATCATACGATCCGTCGGAGTGGACGGCGACGCCCGCCGAGTACCCAACGGACGGGACGCCGGGCACCCACCAGACCGCGCCGCCGATCCCGGGACCGGCGATCTTCAGTATCGTAACCGATCCCGCCGCGCCGCTGCCCGGAGAGCAGGTGGACGTCTACGCGGACGTCTCGGACACCGTGGCCATCACCTCCGTCACGCTCTTCTGGGGGATCTCCGAGCTGGTCATGCCGAATGAGATAGGCATGTCCCTCGACGCGGGTGTGACGTACGTTACCGACTCCTCCATACCCGCGCACTCGGCGGGCACCACCGTTTACTTCAAGATCCAGGCGACGAACGAGCTGCCGGGAACGAGCTTCTCCGATGTCCAGAGCTACTCGCTGCCCTACACGGTCTCCATCAGCGACATACAGGGCGGTGTGTCGTCGTCTCCCTACGACGGCGACGCCGTGATAACCCACGGAGTCGTCACCGCGCGGTACTACTCGTACTTCACGCTTCAGGACGGAAGCGGAGCGTGGAGCGGCGTGTGGGCGAGGGGTCTGGCCGCACCCTCGGTCGGTGACTCCGTCACCATCAGGGGGGCCGTCACGGAGAGCGACGGCTTGAACAGCGGCTGCACATTCATCGTGGGCGCCGTTGTCGAGAGCACTTCCCAGCCCGCGGCGATGCCGGACCCGACCGTCATCGCCTCGCTTGCCCTCTCGTCGGAAGACTACGAGGGTGTGCTCGTCAGGGTCGAGAGCGCCGAGTGCACGAATCCCACGCTCGGCTCGGGGGAGTGGGAGATCGACGATGGTAGCGGCGCCGGCAGAGTAGACGATCTGGGATACGCGTTCACGCCGACGTTGGGGACCCTCTACGACGTCAGCGGTCCGCTCGTGTACAGGGAAGACAACTTCAAGCTCGAGCCTCGAGACGCGGGCGATGTAGTGTGGGTTGGCGACGGCACGGCACCGGAGCTTTTCCAGGTCTATGCGGCAGACGACACGACCGTGATCGTGACCTTCTCGGAGGACGTCGAGGAGACGAGCGCGGGCACGTCGGCCAACTACACCATCGACGGCCTGACCGTCAGTGACGCCGCGCGGGACGCGTCGCACCACGACCAGGCCGTGCTCATCGTGTCCGCCATGTCGCCCATCGAATATACGCTGGTGGTGGACGGCGTGGAGGATCTCTACGCGAACGTGATGGACAGCGTGAGCTACTCGTTCGACTTCGTCGACATCTCCATCCCGGCAGGGTACTACGACAGCGCCGACGGGCTGCTCGGCGAATCTCTGAAGACGGCCCTTCACGCGATCATCGACGACCACACCGTCCAGACCTTCCAGTACTCCTGGATTGCCTTCCGGAGCACAGACGACAAGCCCAACGGGAAGGTCTGGGACATGTACTCCGACATCCCCGGGGGAGTGCCTCCCTACGAGTACACGTTCGGTATCGACGAGGGCGGAGTCGGTGGTGTGGAGGGCACCGGTTACAACCGCGAGCACTCGTGGCCCAGCAGCTGGTTCGGGGGTGAGGTGTATCCGATGTACTCCGATCTGTTCGCGCTCTATCCGACGGACAACTTCGTCAATGGCCAGCGCGGCTCGGACCCGTACGGTGAGGTGGGCGCTCCGACATGGACGTCCCTCAACGGCAGCAGGAAGGGCAACTGCTCGTATCCGGGCTACTCCGGACCGGCGTTCGAGCCCATCGACGCGTACAAGGGGGACTTCGCGCGGACCTACTTCTACATGACCGCGCGCTACTACTCGGAGGACGCCGCGTGGCCGGGCAGCGCCATGGCCGACGGCGCAGAGCTCCTGCCGTGGGCGATCAACATGTTGCTCGAGTGGCATGGCGACGATCCCGTCAGCCGCAAGGAGCTCGAGCGGAACGGGACCGTCTACACGATGCAGGGGAACCGCAACCCCTTCATCGACCGCCCTGAGTTCGCCGCCTCGATGTACGTGACGACCGGTGTTAGCGAGATGTCCGGGCCGTCGTTCAGCCTGTATCAAAACGCGCCGAACCCGTTCAATCCGACGACGACGGTGAGCTTCGCGTTGTCTGCGGAGGCGGACATTGAGCTCTTCGTGCATGATGTGTGCGGGCGACACGTCACGACACTGGCGTCGGGAAGA
>DAOWER010000037.1 GCA_030638405.1 Candidatus Eiseniibacteriota bacterium
CGGTAGAGCCGGCTCGCGAAGAGCTGTTCCAGGACCTCGACGGCCTCGTCCGCGTCCGGCAGCCCCGAACTCAGGGCGGCCACCTGTCCTTCGAGCATCTCCTGAAGCGGATGAAGCAGAGCCCCCGTTCCGTCGGTCGAGATATCCAGCAGGACATACGAGTTGTAGAGCGCGTCGACCCTGCGGTTCGCGCGGATCCCGGCCTCCAGGAACGCGCGTGCGGTGCTGCAGAGGTCGGCCACCTCCCGGACATCGATGTCGGTCTTGCCCGCGAACCCTGACGAGTACACCGCGCTCCGGTACTCGGAGAACGCCCGGCCCAGCTCGTCCATGAGCCGCTTCCTGTCGGGCGCTTCCAGAGGCTCTGAACCGAGGAGCTCCTCCTCGCGCCTGAGAACCTCCGACACCTGTCGGAACCAGCCCGCTACCTCTGTCGAGACGGGCACGCTCTCCCCCACGGCGTGCGCGACGAGCTCCTCGAGAAACGCGACGTAGCGCCTCAGGTAGCAGAGCGTGACGACGGAGACGCCGTTCCCCACAAGAGCGTTGTTCGCGTCGTTCCACTCGGGCCTCTGGGTGTTCAACCAGATCCCGCCGTCGGGAGCGAGATTCGAGAGCTTGGAGAGAAGCGGGACCAGCAGCTTCTCGAGCAGGTTGACATGGTAGACAGACCCGTCCGGGCCGGGAAGAAGCCTGCCGTCGCTCCCCAGAGCGCCGACACGTTCGTCGATGTCCGCCGCGAGCGCCGCATCGAAGACGATGGTCGAGCACGGGTCATCCAGGATCTCATCGTATGGTCTGATGCGATACGGAACGTCCGCGTAGCTGAATATCTCGCGCCTGAGCATCCCCTCGAGTTCGCCGGGCATGTACCGCGTCATGGACTCGAGGAGCTTCAGGAGATAGATGATCTGATGGTCGCCCCAGTATCCGATGTGACTCCACGGATCGTCGGGGTCGGGCGTCTCCCAATCCACGCCGTCACGCGTCACGCGGTACGGGTTGAACCCATCCACGGTCGAGGCGTTGACGAACTTGGCGACGACGTTCGGGAGAAACCCCGGAAAAGACACGCAGAGTGCCTCCCAGTTCTGGAAGATGTCCCGCCAGTTGCCCTCGTATCGGAGCGCCCTGCCGCCGTCGCGATCGCGGACATGGATGGAGAAGCGGTTCCACGGACGGCTGGGGTCGCCGTGACGCCTACCGAAGTAGAGCGGCAGGTACTCGAGACAGAGCCTCTCGAGATCGACATCGTCCGCCTCCCGGGCGGCGGCCAGCAGTTCGGTCACCGTCACCGACTCGGGCAGTGACTCGAAGAATGCCTTGCGTCGTTCGGCGGTACGGCGGTTCCTCGTTCGGACGAAGTCCTCGAGGTCCGCCGTCGGGACATCGTAGTTTTGAGCGAACACTCCTCCTCTCATGTTGTTGAAGAGGACGTTCGCGAAGTGGTGGACCGTCGCGTTCTCGCTCCCGGTCATCTGTATGCCGTCGGCGCTGCCCACGTTCCGGGTCAGGTTATCCCCGGCACGGCGCAGGCTCTCCTCCACCTCCCAGTAGAGGTCGTCGCCGGCCAGGATGCGCTTGCGGAGCGCGGCTATCTGGACGTGGCTGCGCCCGGCGTCCGCCACGATGTGCCACTGCGAATAGTCCCCCGGCCCAAGGTCGAGAGAGCTCGTCACAAGGTAGTTGCCGCGGCGCCCGTTCAGCACGGCGTCAGGCGTCGGGGTCTCCCCGCTTCCGAACGTCTCAACGGCCTCGCCCGCCAGGTGAACCGTGAAGTCCGTAAGACCTACGCACCAGACGGTGTTCGCGCGAAGCACCTCCACGGCCTCCGGCCTGTCGCTTATTCCCGCCGTCAGCGAGAAGATCGCCAGCATCGTCTCTGGGTCAGCCTCCGTCTTCTTGTAGGCGTCCGCGAGGTTGCTGGCGTTCTGGCAGAGAGCCTGGGGAACCCCGTGAGGCAGGACGTTCCGCAGCCCGTCGAGGATGTCGATGCTCGCCACCGACGTGCCGCGGTTCTCGAGCGTCGCCGTGCGCACCCAGCCGAACCCGTCGCTTCCGGACCAACGGTAGCGGAAGATCAACCCGAGGTCGTGGTTGATCTCCTCGAAGACGAGCCGGTTGCCGGTGGTGCTCTTGTAGAGGTTGCGTTCGACCCGGAACTCGTCGGGCCGCCGCGAATGGAAGGGCCGCCACAGGACGGACTGACCGTCCGCCCGTGCTACGCGAACAAGCGTGATGGGGCCGGTATGGTGGTGGCCGTCGTGCAGCTTGTCGACGGTCTCGTACGGGAAGAGGCTCCCGTCGGCGTCCACCCTCCCGGCCGTCAGCCCTCCGCCTGACGTGACGAACATCCACAGGTCGGTGTCGCTCGCAAGGGTCATCAGGAAGGGAGCCATCGCGTGGTAAGCGGAGATGCGGTAGTGCTCCTCGCCGTCGAGCAGGAGGAACCCGCCCGCCGGTGTATCCGTCCGCTTCTCGCCGACCTTGGTCACCGGCGTGGTCACGGAACCCTGATGGAAGTACAGATCGTCGTGCTTCATCGGCCACTTCCGCCCATAGCTCAAGGCAATCGAGAGAGAGAGCGCCCTGCCGGGACGTCACACTCATCCGGGCAGGGCGCTGCAGCTTACTTCAACAGAACCATGCTGCGAGAAGCCTGTCCGTCCGGAGAGCGCAGCAGGTACCAGTACGTGCCCGACGCTGCGATGCTGCCGCCGTCGGTCCGCCCGTCCCAGGTGATCGTGTGAGGCCCGGCGCCAAGCTCGCCGCTGTGCAGCGTCGCAACGCGCTGGCCCGCTATGTTGTAGACCACGACCTCCACCTCTCCTCGCTTCGGAAGCTCGAAGGCTATCTTCGTCGTCGGGTTGAAGGGGTTGGGCGCGTTCTGATGGAGCCTTGGAGCCGCCACCGCGCCGTCCGAGACTCCGACCGTGCTGATGTCGAAAAGCCCGATGTCGTCGACCCACGCCGCTCCCTGCTCGTCGGGCGTCGGCTGGACGAAGAGCAGATACGCTGCCACCGAGTCCGTTCCGGCGGGCGCCTCAGCCATCACCGCGTGCTTCGACCAGTTCCCGAGGATGGCAGTATCATCGAGGATGACCTCAGTGGCCGACCCGATCGAATCCCCAGCAGCGTCCTTGAACAGCAGGCTCGCCACGACGACGTTCCCGTTGCCGGGCTGGATGGGACTCTCCACGCACGACGTCATCACGTGCGCGCTCATCTTCCAGATGCTGCCCGGAGTCGCCGGGAACTGCTGGAAGAGGCCCGAACTGAGACCCGCTACGAACGTCCCGTACAGCTTAGCGCTGCCTGTCGGCGTGTGCTGAGCCCAGGCGCGACCGTCGTAGTACGCGTTGCCGAAAGCGGTCCACCCCAGAAGGTCGGTATCGAAGCTCGGGTTCGCGAGGATGTTCGGCTCTACCACGGGTGCCTTCTCAACGAACGACGTATCGTCGATGAACACCGAGCCCTCGTCGCAGCCGGGCTGCAGGAACAGGAACATCGGCTGCACGCTGACTGCGCCAACGGGCACGGGGGCCGTTACTGAGAAGTGCAACCACGCGTCGCGCGGAGTGCTCCAGTCGCCGATGACAAGCTCGTTCGACGAGATCTCACCGCCGCCGGCGTTGAAGAACACGATCTTCGCCAGGAGCCGGTTCCCGAGACACGTATCGAATCCGGGGATCGTGTCCGTGATCGACACGAACGTGTATCCGCTGAACTCGTATTCGGTGCCCGGCGTCGGGGTGAACGCCTGGAAGAAGCCGCCGACGTCGAAGTGCGGGATTGGGCAACCGTTGAACTCACCGTAGATCTTCGCTGCTGCCACACCGGTGCGATAGATGTCGTCGTCGGCGGGCGTCGAGATGTTCGGACCGGTACCAAACGTCGTCCACCCGTCGTAGCTGCCACCGCCGTCCTCGAACCCGGGGTTCACAAGCATGTTGGCCTGTGCAGGCGCGTGAGTCCCGAGAACGAGCGCCACCGCGACCATCATGCCCAGGATCACCATCATGCGTGAGCGCTTCATTACCACCCTCCTCCGTGTCTGCCCGGGGCAGCAGACGCCGCCCCGCCGTTCATCGACCGGTTCCCTGCTATTCTGTTCGGGCCTTGCTGCCTTCCGGCCCGTTCTTCCTGCAACGAGCTGATGGCACACCTCACCTCAGACGTGGCCCCCCTGGACGAGGCCCCTCCTTCGCCCGTGACCTCGCCTTCCTGTTCCGCTAGAATGGGCCCGCCTTCGATATCCCTTGACATCACAGTAGAGTATTATACACTATGTTCGGGCACCGAACAAAGCCTTTTCTGGACCCCAGCCGAACCTGGAGAACGACGTGAGAAGCCC
Source organism: Candidatus Eiseniibacteriota bacterium (assembly GCA_030638405.1). Lineage (GTDB taxonomy): Bacteria > Joyebacterota > Joyebacteria > Joyebacterales > Joyebacteraceae > JALGZG01. Next base: position 4,355 of record DAOWER010000037.1, read on the forward strand.
GGATTCGCCGCTTCTGGAGGTGGCCGGCCTGTCGAAGACCTTCGTCTCGAGAGGCCTCTTCCGAGCGTCGCGCCCCATAGTCGCGGTGGAGGATGTCTCGTTCACGGTCGACCGCGGGGAGGCGGTCGCGTTGGTCGGCGAGTCCGGAAGCGGGAAGAGCACGGTCGCCCGCATCCTCCTCCGGCTTGAGCGCCCGGACGCGGGGAGCATTCTCCTGGACAAGGAGGACATCCTCGCACTGGAGCCACGCCGCGCCTCCCTCTCCTATCGTCGCCGAGTTCAGATGGTGTTCCAGGACCCGTTCGGGTCGCTCAACAGCACGCACGACGTCGCCCATCATCTCGTTCGTCCGCTGCTGCGTCACAGGCGCGCCGCGAAGGAGGATGTCTACGGCAGGGCCATTGATCTGCTTCGCACCGTCGGACTCGAACCCGCCGAGGAGTTCATCTCGCGCAGGCCCTACGAGTTGTCGGGCGGTCAGCGACAGCGCGTCGCCATCGCACGCGCGCTCGCCGTTGACCCGGACCTCCTCATTGCCGATGAGCCGACGTCGATGCTGGACGTTTCGATCCGGATGGACATACTCACTCTGCTCACGCGGCTCAAGACCGAGCGCCGCCTCGCAATGCTCCTCATCACCCACGACCTCGCGTCGGCTCGCTATCTTGCCGACCGCGTGCTCGTCCTGTTCCGAGGACGTATCGTCGAGGGCGGCCCGGCCGATGAACTCGTCGAGTCGCCGGCGCACCCGTACACACGCGCACTCCTCGCGTCCATAGCGGACGTCGGGGAGCTGGGAACCGAGCCGCAGCAGGTTGAGGGAGAGGTTGAAAAGGAACTCCCGGAGGCACCTGACGTGGGATGCCCCTTCGCCCCACGCTGCTCCGATGCGATGGACGTCTGCTGGGAGATGGACCCGTCGTACCGGTCGCTGGGGCCCCGGCGCGTGCGGTGCCATCTCTACCCCGAGAAACCGGAGGAATGACCCCGTGACGATGCACCGATTCCCCGAGGACTTCCTCTGGGGCGTGGCCACCTCGGCCCAGCAGATAGAGGGCGGGAGGAACGCGGGCGGCCGCGGGGACTCGATCTGGGACTGGCACGCCACACAGAAGGGCGCCATCGAGGACGGCTCCGATCCCTCCAGGGCGTGCGACCACTACAACCGATGGCGTGAGGACATCGACCTCATGTCCTGGCTGGGCGCGGGGGCCTATCGGCTCTCTACGTCGTGGTCGCGCATCATGCCGGAAGGTCGCGGGGCAGTGAACGAGGCGGGGCTGGACTTCTACGACAAGCTCGTGGACGCGTTGCTCGCCGCCGGGATCGTGCCTTTCATCACTCTGAACCACTGGGACATGCCCCACGCTCTGCTAGGGGAAGGCGGATGGGCGTCGCGTGAGACCGTCGCCGCGTTCGTGGAGTACGCGGCCGCGACCACCGAGCGGCTCGGCGACAGGGTGAGGCACTGGGCGACCCACAACGAGCCCTGGTGCATCGCCACGCTCGGCTACGAGGAGGGGCACCACGCCCCGGGACACACGAACCCCGCCGAGGCACTGCCGGCAGCACACCATCTGCTTCTCTCACATGGCCTTTCCGTGGACGTCATCCGCAGGAACGTGCCCGACGCGGAGGTCGGCATCGTGCTCAACACCTCCCCCGCCTGGGCGCACTCGGACACCGACGAGGACCGCGAGGCCGCGCGGCGATTCGACGGGCTCTTCAACCGTTGGTTCCTGGACCCGCTGTTCCGCGGCGAGTACCCCGCCGACGCAATAGAGGACCGCGCCCGACGGGGCCACCTCAAGGGCGGCGCGATGCCGTTCGTCCAGGAAGGCGACATGGGGACGATCAGCACGCCGATCGACTACCTCGGCGTCAATTACTACAGCCGCACGGCCGTCAAGGCGGGCCCGAATGGTGACCCGATCGGCGCCCCCCTCGTCCCGAAGGAGGAGCTGACGGAGATGGGTTGGGAGGTCTTTCCGGGCGGGCTCACCGTCATACTGCTTCGTATCGTGGAGGACTACGGTCCGAAAAACATCTACGTCACCGAGAACGGGATCGCCCTGCCCGACCAGGCGGACGGGTCCGGCCGCGTGAGCGACCCGCGCCGCATCGCCTTCCTGCGCAGCCACCTGCTGGCGGCCCACCGCGCGATCGAGGCCGGCGTGCCGCTGAGGGGTTACTTCCACTGGTCGCTGATGGACAACTTCGAATGGGGTCACGGATACACGAAGACGTTCGGCCTCTTCAGGGTCGATTTCGATACGCTCGAACGCACACCGAAGGAGAGCGCGCACTGGTACCGCGACGCAATCGCCGCGAACGCTGTCAGTGACGGGCAGTAGAGGAGGGTTCAGTGATGTCGAAGCGCGAGAGGCGCCGCCAACGGGCGCTGTGGAAGATTGTCCTGGCGGCGGCCATCCTGCTGGTCTCAGCCGCAGCGGCACCTGCCGCAGCACCCGACGTTCGCATCGTAGCCGACGAGACGGGTCAGAAGCTCAAGGTGGATGGAGCGGACTACATGGTCTTCGGCATGAACTGGGGCTACATGCCGATCGGCGAGAACTACATGTACGACCTCTGGAGCCACCCGGACGACGTCATCGAGGCCGCCCTCGCCCGCGAGATGCCGCTCCTGCAGGACATGGGCGTCAACTCGATCCGTCAGTACGTGGGCATCCCTCCCCGATGGGTGCAGTACATCTACGAGAACTACGGCATCACGACGATGCTCAACCACCTGGTCGGGCGCTACGGCTACACGCTCGAAGGCACGTGGATCCCCTCGGTCGACTACTCCGACCCTGCATTCCGGGAGGCGGTCACTGCCGAGGTCGTTGCCGAGGTCGAGAAGTACAAGGACACGCCCGGCGTGCTCCTGTGGCTCCTGGGCAACGAGAACAACTACGGGCTCCACTGGAGTTCGTTCGAGATCGAAGCGCTGCCCGAGGGGGAGCGCGACGAGGCCCGCGCCCGCTACCTCTACACGCTCTACGCGGAGATCACGGACGAGATCAAGAGGGCCGACCCTGAGAAGCTCGTCGCCATCTCGAACGGTGACCTTCAGTACATCGACATCATCGCCGAGGAGTGCGGCAACCTCGACATCCTGGGCACGAACGTCTACCGCGGCATCTCGGCGCGCGACCTCTTCCAGGTCGTCAACGACAAGCTGGACATCCCGATCGTCTTCACCGAGTTCGGCGCCGATGCGTACAACGCCAAGGAGATGCGTGAAGACCAGCTGATGCAGGCCAAGTATCACATCGGCCAGTGGCAGGAGATCTACGAGCAGTCCTACGGGAAGGGTCGTGTCGGGAACGCCATCGGTGGCTACATCTTCCAGTGGAGCGATGGGTGGTGGAAGTTCGGACAGGAGAGCCGCCTCGACATACACGACACCAACGCCTCATGGCCCAACGGCGGCTACAGCGAAGACTTCGAAGAAGGCGAGAACAACATGAACGAGGAGTGGTGGGGCATCACCGCCAAGGGACCGCCCGACCACCGCAGCCTCTACGAGGTCTACCCCCGCGCCGCGTACTACGCGCTGAGGCGCGCGTTCAAGCTCGCCCCCTACGCGCCCACAACTGACCTCGAGACCATCCACGCACACTTCGGCCAGATCCAGCCTGCCAGCGCGGCGCTCGAGTCGAAGGGAGACCGCGCGGCGCTGCTGGGGGACCCGCGCGACAAGGTGCATCTGTCAGGGCTGAGGATGGAGTTCGAGACGTACAACACTGGGGGGGACCAGAACACGTTGCCGGAGTGGTTCGACCACAAGGAGTCCTTCTACATCGACGCTGAGGCTCGACCTACCGGCAACCTGACCGGAAGGCTGTCGCTCAATGTCCGGGGCAACGTGCCAGTGAACCCGATCGACCAGATCTTCTACGAGAGCCAAGGCATCCTCGCCGTCACATCCGCCAACGAGCTAGTCCCGATGAATCGGGTCAGAGTCTACCAGGGCTCGCTCTCGTGGGACGACAAGTGGTTCATGATGGACGGGTTCTACCGCACCGGACATCTTCACTGGGGATTCGAGGGCGACTTCTTCGGTCTCTACCGCGACGCCTACTACGGCGAGAACATCGACATCTACGATGCGCTGACACCATCAGGCTTCGAGATCGCCGGCAAGCGGCAGCTAGAGGGACTCAAGGTCGCATTCGGCCCCGAACTCTGGTGGGCCGCTAACCCGGCCGTATTCGTCAAGTACAACAAGAAGATGGGCACCTTCGACGCGACCGCTATCTACCACGAGGACATAGCGCAGAATCGGTCCAGCGAGACGAGCGGGAGAGTCCCCGAACGCGAGAACCGGAAGGTCACGGTGCAGCTGGCAACCAAGCGTGGTCCGTGGGGTCTTGAGGTCGGTGGCATCTGGTCGGGCGCCCCCCGTGAGGGAGATGCTTTCGTCCTGGTGGAGGAAGACGAGGGCGGGACGGCCCTGATGGAAGATGAGGTGCTGGCTTCCGACACGTTCGGGGCGAAGGGGAAGGTCACGTGGGAGAAGGGCCGCTGGCACTGGTACGCGCAGGGTGCCCGCATGGGGCTTGTTGCCGACGCCGGAC
>DAOWER010000254.1 GCA_030638405.1 Candidatus Eiseniibacteriota bacterium
CACACGCGAGGTGGACTCCTCAAGGGCTCAGCACAAAAGCGCTTCCGTCAGTGACCCTCTCCCACTCCAGAGCGACCTGGGAAACGATCTCCGAAGACACCACCGCGACGTCGCCACCTCTGGCGACCCACGGCGTGTAGTAGAGCGGGCGCGACGTGACGGGAGACATGCGCGCGTGGACGGTGACGCTCTCACTGGTCACCAGGAAGCAGTTGAGGCAGGTGAAGTCACGTATCTCATGCAGGATCTCGGCGAGGGATTCGGCGACCCGGTCCGTGTCGAGCAGGGTCAGTGCGTGGTGAAACAGCAGTTCGGAATCGATGCCGCCCGCGGGTTCGAGCGAGCCGTCACTCCGAAGCTGTGTCAAATCATTGACGGCGCCGTTGTGGCAGAAGGCCCACTCCTCGCCGCGCCACTTCTGCAGAAAGGGGTGAGAATTCAGCACATCGATGGTGTCGCGGTGCGGCGTCCGTCGCGCGTGCAGAATGACGAGATCAGTGTCTATACTCGCCAGCGCGTCGAACTCCGCATCTTCCAGGCACGAGGCCGCGCTCCGGCGCCTGACGAGTCTCTCCCCATCCCGGAAGGCGATGCCCCACCCGCAGTCGTGGATGAGCTCTCCGCCCTCCCCGCGCAGCTCGTGGTCGTAGGCGGGATTCGAATTCGATGCCATCACCTTGACGGCATCAACGAGTGGCTCCATCTCGAAGCGCCCCACGGCCGCTATCATCCTGCACACTGGTGCTCCTCCTCGCGCGGCGCCGCACGTATTCCGTGCAGCCTCCGTTCAGGTCGAATCCGTTGAAGACCGCGTTCTCACAGAGGTTCCCGTCGTCCCGTCCGCCGGCCTGCCCGCGACCGCCAACGAGAGTCCTTCACTACCCCTCGTCGCCGCCCGCCACGCGTATGCGATCATCCCCTTCACAACGGGAGTTCGGGCCACGAGCTTCAGGAACCCAGGACCGAGACTGTATACGCGGCCGCCCTTCGTTCTGCTGCCGTCGGTCATCGGAATGACCTCCGCCTTGACTCGCCGCGCATACAAGGCGGACACCGCCCGGCCGGTGTCGAGGGATTCGGACACCGCCTCGGCCGCCAGGCGACCGCTGAGAATCGCGGCGGAGATGCCCTCGCCCGTCACGGGGTTGACGAGCCCGGCGGCGTCGCCCGCGAAGAGCACTCGCTCGGTGCCGAGCGCGTCCGCGGGCCTTCCCACGGGAATTGGGAATGCGAACGGACCCTCCCTGCGCCACCCCCCGAGACCCCGGAGTGCCACGAAGGCGTCGAGGTCACGCCTGAGCCTTGCACTGAGTTCGCATTGGCTGAAGACGCCGACGTTCACGTGGTCGCCCTTCGGGAAGACCCAGCCGTAGCCCCGCTTAGCTGCGGTAAGATCGAACAGCACCCGCCCGCCCAGCAGCTCCGGCAGCCCGTCGCTGCCCGGGAACGCGCGAACGTAGATTCCTCCACCCATCAGAAGCGGAGTCAGGCCGAGCATGTGCCGCCCGGCGCCGCGCGCTCCGTCCGCGACGACGACGTGGCGCGCCGTCAGCGATTCGCTCCCGACCCGGACCCGGACTCCTTCGCCGTCGTGCTCGAGGCCGGTCACAGCTCGTCCGAACTCTATTCTGGCGCCCGCGGCCTCGGCCTCCCGCGCCAGAAGCGCGTCGAATTCAGCACGGGTAGTCGTCGCGATGAACACCTCGCGCCCGCTCGCGAGGAGCGAGAGGTGCCGGTCGAATGCTATCTCGACCGTGTCGAAGCGTTGTCGCTCGACGGGTGTCTGCTCCCCGTTCAGCAGGCGCAGCGCTCTCTCCGTCAGACCGCCGCCGCAGGGCTTGGACCGCGGGAAGGTGGACTTCTCGAGGACGGTGACGGAAAGCCCGAGATCGGCGACGCGGCGCGCACAGCTGCTCCCCGCCGGGCCGGCGCCCACCATGATGACGTCGAACGCTTCGTTCATCACGGAACTCCCGCGACACGTGCAGGAAGGAGATCGACCGGGCCGCAGGGGGCGGTGGGCCCTCCGACGCTACTCGAAGGCCACCTCTCCGAACGTCCCAGGGTTGTAGTCGATGGGCACCTGCCAGTCGGCCGCCGCTCCGGTTCTCGCCTGCTTCCGCCTGAAGTTGGCTCTCCAGGCCGGGAACTGCTCGATGTCGCCGCCGACCTGAGCAAGCGGAATCCTGATCTCCACGCTCCACCGATCGTCGGTGCGCTGCGTGGCGACGTCGTACTCGCCGTCCCATTCCCTGTCGGCGGTGTACCACATGGTCTCGTCGAACGTGATCCTCCGGTCGAAGACAGTTCCCAGGGGATTGACGTATATCTGGTAAACGGTCATCTCATCGGAGTTCGGCTGGAGGAAGTAGCCGACGCAGTCCTCACTGTAGACCGACCCGTCCCGTTCCTCGACGTTCGCCGTCACGTTCACCATCTCCGGGTCGAAGCAGATCGCGGAGAGATACAGGTTCTCGGCGTCGCAAGCGAAGGAGAACTCCGTTCTGCCCTCAACAGTCGCGTCGTAGGGCGCGTACAGCTTGCTGACCGGCGCGCAGTTCGCCCAGCATGCGTCCGACAGGTCTCCGTCGATGACAGGAGGGTCCGACGTGATCGCGCCCTTCGCGGTTCTCATCACTCGCGCCGGCAGGTCGACGTCGAGCAGCTTCCCGTTCGACAGCGGATAGCGGCAGCTCATGTGCGGCGCCGGATAGAGCTCTCCCCGGTTGAGCATCATGAACGTGAGTGTCTCGGTCTGGCCCGGGTCGACCGCGACAATCGCCTCTTCGGGCTCGACTGTCCATCCCTCCGGGACGTCCCAGACCATCACGTCGTCGATGGCCCTGTCCGTCACGTTCTCGATCGTGACCTCCACGGGCGCGCGGAGCGACGCGTCGTCGAAGACCCTCACGGCGCCCATCGTGATGAGCTCATTCTCCACGCGCTCGATCTCGCGGACGTCGGCAGCGGTCACGACGTCGCGTGAGTAGATGCCACCGAGGTCGACGACCGCCAGCTCGTAGCCGGGAGACGTCACGGTGACCCAGCCGAACTGGAAGAACTCACCCCTGGTGACCGGTTGCTCGGCGCTCCGGTACATGCCGCCTCCCGAGCTGCCGATGACCGTGTAGTCGATGCCGTCGAACTCCGTCGTGAAGTAATGGTGAAGGCGGCCGTTGAAGACCGCATCAACGCCGTACTCCAGGAAGATGTTATTTTGGTAATCAATCCCACCCAACACGAGGGTCTGCGCCCACAGCGGCTTGTGGACGAACACGAAGATGTTCTCCG
>DAOWER010000006.1 GCA_030638405.1 Candidatus Eiseniibacteriota bacterium
CCGGTCTTCGCGCTGAACAACCTCGCCAACGGCGTCACTTCCGTCGTGCCTCAGATGAGCTTCGGTGACGCGGCGCGCGTTGATGCCGCGGCGACGACCGCTCTGATGCTCGAACACGGTGTCACGACGTGCGCGGCCTCGCCTCCCATCATCGACAGACTCGCGGCGCACCTTGAGGCGCATCCGGGGACCCGAACCAAACTCCGCCGCGTCCTGAGCGGCGGCGCGCCCGTGTTCGACTCGCAGCTTTCAGCATGGCGGAGCGCGTTCGCGTGCGACGAAGTAGTCGTGGCCTACGGCTCGACCGAGGCGGAGCCGGTGGCCCACATCAGTGCCGCGGAGCGGCTGGAGGCCCGGAGCGACGTCCGTCCTCGAGGCCCCGGCATCTGTATGGGGCGCCCGGTGGGACGTGTCAGGACGAAGCTCATCCGCATCCACGACGGACCAGTGGCGCTCGAGGGTGGAGACTGGTCGTCCTGGGAGATCCCCGGGGGCGACATAGGCGAGCTCGTGGTTGCCGGAAGCCACGTCTGCAGGGACTACTACCGCAACCCCGTTGCCACTGCCGAGACCAAGATCGCGGACGCAGACGGTACGGTGTGGCACCGCATGGGCGACACGGGGTACTTCGACGGTGAGGGCAGGTTCTGGCTGGCCGGGCGTGTGCATTCGACGATCCACCGCGGGGGGGAGACGGTCCACCCGCAGCTCGTCGAGCAGGCCGCTCTCGGTGACGGGACCGCCGTGAGGCGCGCGGCCGCCGTCGGCGTGCCGGACGGGAAGCTCGGCGAGAGGGTCGTCCTCGTGCTCGAGGCCGGGAGCGCGGAGGGGCTCGAGTCCGGAGGCGAGCGCCGACTCGAGGAGGCCGGCCAGGGGGTGGACGAGATCGTCATCTCCGACGAGCCGCTGCCGCTGGACCGCAGGCATCGGGCCAAGATCGACTACTCCAGACTGCGCAGACGCCTTGAACAGCCGCCGGGCCGCGGCAGAGGAGGTGCGTGATGCCGTCAGCTTCCCTGACCCGCGAGTCCCCTTTCCTTCTGCGTCTGGGCGCGTATCTCAGCGAGCGCTTTCCACCGCTCGGCCACGGGCTGATCGTGATCGCCTACTACGTATCAAACCACTCCGTCGCGAGCGTCCTGACGGACCCGTCCGGGAGCGTCAGGTTCGGAGTCGGCGCGCTGATGGGAGCGGCGACGATCTTTCTCTTCTTCTTCCACCTGAGGGTCTTCGATGAGCACAAGGACCTCGCGGACGACGACACGTACCACGCTGAGCGTGTGCTCCAGCGCGGCCTCGTGACGCTCCGCGATCTCAGGGTCATCGGCGGGATCGGCATCGCGCTGGAGTTCATCTTCGCGGCCGTGAGCGGACCGGCGGCGCTTGTCTCACTCGCCATCGCGTTCGCGTTCTCTCTTCTGATGCTGAAGGAATTCTTCGTAGGAGACTGGCTCAAGCGTCACTTCATCGTCTACGCGGTCAGTCACATGCTGGTGATGCCGCTCCTTGCAGCGGTGGTCCTGAGCTTCGCCACCGGGAGGTACATCTGGCAGGCGCCCGTGTGGTTCTGGGTCTTCGCGGCGTTCGGATTCCTGGCCGGTCTCAATTTCGAGGTCTCTCGGAAGATGAAGGCCCCGGAAGATGAGATCGACGGCGTGGATTCATACACGAAGATCCTGGGGACCTTCACGGCGGCGTACGCGGTCCTCGCAATGCGGGTGGTCGACGTCGGACTCGCGGCACTGGTCGGCCTCCGACTCGGACTGAGCCCGTGGTTCTACGTCGTCCTCGTGCTGGCCCTCGCCGTCTGCGTAGCGAGCGTTCTGAGCTTCCGGGTGGGGCTCTCTCCACGGACGGCGAAGCGAATGGAGACTTACTCCGTGCTCCTGCTTCTAATCCTGAACCTGTCGATGGCCGCGGCCATCGCGCAGGAGTACGGCATTGCGTGGGGGACCCCATGACGGACCGACGAATCGAAGGGACCGCTGTGGGCGAGCGGACGATGGTGTGCTCGTGTACCGAGGCGACACCCGAGCTGGCTCCGGTGTTGGGAGGCAAGGCGACCAACCTCATCCACCTGAGCCGCGCGGGGCAGACGGTCCCTCCCTGGTACGCCATCACGACCGAGGCGTCGTTCCTGTCGCTCGAGCGGGCCGAAATCTCCGAGCGTATCGCCGACCGCCTGAGAGGTATGACGGCCGGCTCGGGCGAGACACCAGCCCAGGCCTCGTCCGAGATCCGACAGTGGGTGTCCGATGCGACGCTTCCCGAGGAGGTGACTCGCGAGATCGATCGGGTCCACGCCGCCGTGTTGCCGCCCGACACGCTCGTGGCCGTGCGCTCATCCGCCGTCGGCGAGGACGCCTCCGGGGAGTCCTTCGCGGGGCTCCACGACAGCTTCCTGTTCGTGCAGGGCAGGGATGAGCTCCTTGACGTCGTCCGAAAGGTCTGGGCCTCGGCCTACAACGAAC
>DAOWER010000227.1 GCA_030638405.1 Candidatus Eiseniibacteriota bacterium
CATGATCGACGAGGTCAGGAGGCAGTTCAGAGAGATACCGGGACTCCTGAAGGGCGAGGTCATGCCCGACTCGACGACGTGCGTGGATATCAGCACGAAGGGCGCCATCGCCGGGATGATCAAGCCCGGGATCATGGCGATAACCGTGCCGGTGGCGGTCGGCTTCTACGACGAGAGGGCCCTCGCGGGCCTGCTGGTCGGGGCGGTCGTTACGGGCGTCGTTCTGGGCATTCAGACCGCCAACTCGGGCGGTGCGATGGACAACGCCAAGAAGTACATTGAAGAGGGGCACTTCGGAGGCAAGGGCTCCGATGCCCACAAGGCCGCGGTGGTGGGTGACACCGTCGGGGATCCGCTCAAGGACACCGTCGGGCCGTCCATCAACATCCTGATCAAGCTGATGTCCGTCATCTCCCTCGTGCTCGCCCCGCTGTTCATCGGGGGCTAGCGGGAGAGAGGACGCAGCTGGAAAGCGGTCACAAGGAGGCGTCTGTGGCTCTCGAACTCGGGATCATCGGCCTTCCGAACGTGGGCAAGTCGACGCTCTTCAACGCCCTGGCCGGGACGAGCGTCGACTGCAGCAACTACCCGTTCTGCACGGTTGACGCGAACGTCGGGGTGGTTGCCGTACCGGACCCGAGGCTCGCGAGGCTCGGGGAGGTCCTGACTCCCGAGAAGCTGACGCCCGCGGCGATCCGATTCGTCGACATCGCGGGGCTCGTCAAAGGAGCCAGCAGGGGCGAGGGTCTCGGGAACAAGTTCCTGGCGAACATCAGAGAAGTCGACGCGGTCGTTCACGTGGTGCGGTGTTTCGAGGATTCGTCGGTCGCCCACGTCGACGGAAAGGTCGACCCGGAACGTGACCTGTCGACGATCAGAACGGAGCTTCTGCTGGCCGACCTCGAGACCAGCGAACGCAACCTGAAGAAACGAAGGAAGGAACTGGACAGAGGCGACAAGGAGGCCGGTCCCGTAGCCTGCGCACTCGAAAACGCGAGGGACTCTCTGGACGCTGGAACGCCGCTGCGGGACGCAGGCCTCTCCGGGACCGAACGCGGTCTCCTCGAGGAGTATCGCTTCCTTACGGCCAAGGACCATCTGGTCGTGGCCAACATAGCCGAGGGCGATGCGGGGGCGGGCGAGAACAGCTGGATCGAACGCCTGTCAGCCGCGACGGGCGAGCCCGACTGGAAGATTGTGCCCATCGCGGCGTCGCTTGAGGCCGAACTCGTGACAATGCCCGAGGGGGAGCGCGGGGAGTTCCTGGAGGGCTGGGGCATCAAAGAGAGAGGCCTCGACAAGCTCATCCGCGCCGGCTACAGGCTGCTCGGGCTCGTGACGTTCTTCACGGTCAAGGGTCCGGAAACGCGGGCCTGGACGGTCCCCGCGGGAACGACCGTGGCCGAGGCAGCGGGCATGATACACTCCGACATGGAGAAGGGTTTCATCAGGGCCGATGTCGTCTCGTTCGACGATCTCGTTGGCGAAGGGTCGATGCACGCCGTCCGCGACAGCGGACACCTGCGGACGGAAGGACGTGACTACGAGGTGCACGAGGGGGACGTCGTTCTCGTTCACTTCAACTAGTGTGTGATGGTTGTGCTGGAGTTGGAGTTGTGTGTGACAATATGGAGGGGCAAGTCCCGGTCAACAAAGGACCAGGGATCTCCTCACCCCGTCCGGGAGACGGGGTCGCAGTCAGACCAGGGGGAGGTAAGTAAGGAATGAGGACCTACGAGGGCACGTTCATCTTCCGCCCGAGCCTCGACGAGGCCGGTCTCGCGGAAGAGATGGGCAAGGTCGAGGAGCTCATCACTGCGGAAGGTGGCGCGATCAAGGAGTGGGACAAGTGGGGCAAGCGCCGGCTCGCCTACGAGATCAGGGGTGAGCACGACGGGTACTACGCGTTCCTCACGTTCGAAGGAGACCCCGCGGCCATCGAGAAGCTCGTTGAAGCTTATCGCCTGCGGGAGAACATACTCCGCAACATGAACATCGTGACGGACGAGTAGCCCGGGCGGCTCGGACTGTATTCTTTGATTTTGGAGGCACACATGCCCAGACGTGAGAGCCACGGCAAATTCTGCCGGTTCTGCCAGGACAAGGTGGACAAGGTCGACTACAAGGACGAGAAGCGCCTGCTCCGCTTCGTCACGGAGCAGGGCAAAATCATCCCGCGCAGAGTGACTGGAACCTGCGCAAGGCACCAGAGGCAGCTGGCAGTGGCGGTGAAGCGCGCGCGCCAGATCGCCCTTCTGCCATTCGTCGGCCGGCACCACAAGCACGGCTAGGCCGGCAGTAGAAGGCCGTCACAGAGAGGTGGATTCGCAATGAAGGTCATACTGGTCGAGGACATTCACCAACTGGGGTCGAAAGGGGATGTCGTCACGGTCAAGGACGGATACGGGAGGAACTTCCTCATCCCGTCCGGCAAGGCGCTTCCTGCCACGCCGGGAGCGCTCGCGCAGATTGAGGTCAAGGTCCGAGTGGACGAAGCGCGCGTCAAGAAGGACAAGCGGGCTGCGGAGCAGATGGCAGAGCGCCTGAGTGGCGTGTCCTGCACCGTGCGCGTTCAGGCCGATGAG
>DAOWER010000051.1 GCA_030638405.1 Candidatus Eiseniibacteriota bacterium
CTCTCCGCCCCTCAGGGCCAGATCGATCTGGCCCGTCTCTATCTCGATCAGGCGGCGCTTCATGTCGGGTCCGCCGCCGGAGTACCCTCCGAGGGTGCCGTCGCTGTTGACCACTCTGTGACACGGTATGACTATAGGCAGCGGATTCCGGGAGAGCGCCTGTCCCACCGGACGGGTCGCCTTTGGCGCCCCGATCTCGCGCGCCACCCACTTGTAAGTACGCAGCACTCCGTATGGGATCTTCCTCACCAGTTCGAGCACGCGCCCGTTGAAGTCCGTAACGCCACTGAGATCCACCCTGTGATCCAGCGGCTTGCGGCCGCCCGCCAGGTAGCTCCTTATCGAATCGACCACCCGTCTCAGGCGGATCCTGTCCTCTACGGCCATGATCCGCTCGCCGTTCGTTTCGCGCGAGAGCGCGCGCTTCACGTCCAGGTTCTTCCCGAACGAGACCAGCCTCAGGCCGCGATCGTTCCCCGCGACCAGGAAGCGTCCGATCTCCGTGTCGAACGTCACGTAGCGAAGGACCGGCAGAGTGGACCCATCCTCCTCACGCTGCGGGACCATCACCACTTTCCGCTTGCCTGAGCGCTTCTTTGATCTTCCTTGCCGTTGCGATGCCAATGCCCGGCACCTCCGCGATCTCCTCGGGCGGGCGCTCCGTGATCGAGCGCACCGACCCGAACTTCCTCAGAAGAGCTTCCTTGCGAGACGGGCCCACTCCGGGGATTCCGTCCAGGAGCGACCGTCTCGCCTCGCGCTCGCGCAGCGACCTGTGGTAGGCGATGCTGAAGCGGTGGACCTCGTTCCGCACCCGGACCAACAGCTTCTTGGCCCTGGAATCAGGGGCAAGCGGCAGGGGTGTCGCTCTTCCCCGGACGAAGACCTCCTCTTCACGCTTCGCGAGGCCCACGAGCGTCACGCCTCGCGCGCCGGTCCCTCGGAGCGCCGTGGCCGCCGCCGACAGCTGGCCCTTCCCGCCATCGATGAGGAGGAGGTCCGGCAGCTCCCGCTCCTCCTTGACCACGCGCCTGAGATGTCGTGAGACGACCTCGCCGATACTACCATAGTCGTCTCGTCCTTGCACTACCGTCCGGATGCGGTACTTGCGGTAGAGGGCCCTGTCAGGGCGGCCGTCCCTGAACGTGACCACGGTCCCGACGGCGTGGGCACCGGAGATACTGGAGATGTCGATGCCCGAGATGAGTCTTGGCGGGCGCTTCATTCCCAGCGCCTCACCGAGTTCAATCACCGAAGCGGGAACGCGTCGTGATTCGAACGCCCTCTTCAGGGCCTGATGGGCGTTGTCGCGCGCGAAGTCGACCAGGAGACGCTTCTCTCCGCGACTGGGCGCGCTGATCCTGACCCTCGACGCGCCCTCCCCCAACCACTTCTCGATGGCCTCGCGGTCGGGTGGGTCGCTGTCCAGCAGGATCTCGCCCGGCAGTGCGCCCCGTGACAGGCTGTAGAACTGCTTCAGGAAGGTGTCCATCACCTCGTCGTCGCTCGTTCGGGGCCCCAGCTCCAGCGGGCAGTTCTCACAGGCGATGAGCTTCCCTCCTCTGACGCGCACGACAGACGCGACGGCGTAGCCTTCGTGACGCGCGATGGCAACAACGTCGCGGTCGACCTGGTTCGCCGTCAGGACGCGCTGCCGTCGCCCGATCTTCTCGATGTCCCCGATGCGGTCGCGGAGGAACGCGGCCTCCTCGAATCGGAGGCCGTCGACGGCACTGCTCATCTGCTCGGCCAGAAGCGCCACTACGTCGCCGGCGCGCCCGTCCAGGAAGAGCGTGAGCTCCCTGACGATCCTGTCGTACTCCTCCTTCGACACGGCTCCGACGCACGGCCCCAGACACCTGCCTATCTGGTGGTTGAGGCAGGGCCTCGGGCGGCGTTTGAACGTCGTGCATTGACGGATGGGGAACACCTGCCTGATTAGCCTCAGCGTGCGCCTCATGGCCCTGGCATCGGTGTAGGGCCCGAAGTAGCCGGAGCCGTCCTGGCGCACGACCCTGGTGACGAAGGCTCGGGGGTATTCGTCTGCGAGAGTCACCTTGATGAAGGGGTACCTCTTGTCGTCCTTCAGTTTGACGTTGTAGCGTGGGCGGTGCTCCTTGATGAGATTGGATTCCAGAACCAGCGCTTCCGTCTCCGAGCCGGCGACGATGCAGTCGAAGCCCGCGAGCTTCGACCTGAGCACCTGGACCTTCGGGTCCGGAGTCTCGGCGCCGCCGGTGTACGCCCGCAGACGGTTGCGAAGGTTGCGCGCCTTGCCGACGTAGATAACCTTGCCGTTCCGGTCCTTGAGCAGATAGACGCCCGGTTTGGTGGGCGGGCGCGAGTGTGTGTTGTGTCTGCCTGGCATCGTGCTCCCGCTCTCGTTCACGTCTGTGCCCAGGGGCCCGCCAGACCCCTGCAAACAGACTAGCTCCGGCGCGGCGCCCGTGTCAACTCGTGCGGTTCGCAGCCGGGTCGGCGGCCGTGTCTGTATCGGGCGCTGCGCTCGCGCCCCGGTGATGGCCACAGTCGCAGCCTTGACTCCCCGGCGCGCCGATGGTATATTGGCTTCTTCAGTGAGTGACCGCCCCCGCCGTCGGGAGCCAAGTCGGGGCGCCAATCGAGCGCATGGAGGTTATGTTGCCGCAGAAGAAATCCGCTATCAAGAGACGCAGGCAGGACGAGAAGGTGAACGCGAGGAACCGGGCCATCAGGTCCAAGGTGGCCACGGCCGTCAAGAAGGTACAGAGCGCGCCCGCCGAGGAGCGGGAGCAGGCTCTGAGGGCCGCGGTCTCCGTGATCGACAAGGCCGTCAAGGTGGGCGTCATCAAGAAGGCGACGGCCGACCGCAAGAAGTCGCGGCTGATGAAGGCCGGCCAGCAGGCCTCGTAGAACGACCCCTGTCTGAAAGCTCGCGCCCCCATCCCGTTCCGGATGGGGGCGCGTTTCGCGTACTGACGCGTGATGAGGCGCAGCGCGGCTACTCCAGGGTCGCAAGCACCCTCAGGATCCCCTGAACCGCATCGTCCACCGGCACCTCTGTGACTTCGCCGGTCTTCCTGACGCGAGCCTCGACGACGCCCTTCTTGAGGCTCCTGTCCCCTATCGTGACCCGAAGCGGCATTCCGACGAGGTCGGCGTCCTTGAACTTAACGCCCGCGGAGTCGTTCCTGTCGTCGTAGAGCACGTCGATGCCGGCTTCCGCGAGATCGGCGTAGAGCCTGTCAGCGAGCGTCGTGCACTCCTCACTCTTCATGCTCACGACGAGTAACTCGACGGCGAACGGCGCGACCGACAGCGGCCACGATATGCCGTCCTTGTCGTTGTGCTGCTCGATGATCGCCGCGACCGTGCGCGACACTCCCAGACCGTAGCATCCCATGATGAACGGTTTCGCCACGCCGTCCTCGTCCACGTAGGTCGCGTTCATGCTGGACGAGTACTTCGTCCCGAGCTTGAAGGCCTGGCTCACCTCGATGCCCCTGAAGGAGTTCAGCTCAGCCCCGCACCTGGCGCATCGGTCGCCCTTTCGGACGAGCACGATGTCGTGGAACGCCGTCGGCTTGAAGTCGCGTCCGGGATTCACGTTCTTGAGGTGGACGTCCTGCGCGTTGCCGCCGACGACCACGTTGACGAGAGGCTCGACCGTGTGGTCGGCGATCACGTCTATCCCCTCGAGGCCGACGGGCCCCGTGAAGCCCACGGGCGCCCCGGTGAGCTTCTCGATGACGTCCGGCGATGCGGCGACGACGAGGTCGGCCTTGAGCGCCATCGAGAGCTTCGCCTCGTTGATCTCGCGGTCGCCCCTGACGAGCGCGGCCACGGGCCGTCCGTCCACCTCGTAGATGATGGTCTTGACCAGCCTCGCGGGGTCGACACCCAGGAACTCGGAGACCTGCTCGATCGTCTTCATCCCGGGGGTCTCCACGCGCTCCATCTCGCCCGGTGCTTCGTCGCAGGCGGGCGTGTCGACCGTGCCCTCGGCCCTCTCATCCGTCGCGGCGTACCCGCACTCGCACGCGATGATCTCGGACTCCCCGGTGTCGGACAGGACCATGAACTCGTGGGAGTGGCTGCCGCCTATGGAGCCCGTGGCGGCCTCGACCGGGCGGAAGGTCAGCGAGCAGCGTTCGAAGATGCGCGTGTAGGCGTCGCAGATGTCCCCGTACGTTGCGTCCAGTGACTCCTCGTCACGGTGGAAGCTGTAGGCGTCCTTCATCAGGAACTCGCGCGAGCGCACGACGCCGAATCGCGGCCGGAGCTCATCCCGGAACTTGGTCTGGATCTGATAGACCGTGAAGGGGAGCTCTCTGTAGGAGCGGACCTCGTTTCTGACGATGTCCGTCACCACTTCCTCGTGGGTCGGGCCCAGCGCGAACTCACGGCCGTTCCGGTCACGCACCCTCCAGAGTTCCTTGCCGAGCACGTCCCACCGCCCCGTCTCCTGCCACAGCTCGCAGGGACTGACCACCGGCATCAGGATCTCCTGGCACCCGATGGCGTCCATCTCCTCCCTGACGATGGCCTCGACCTTCAGGAGCGCGCGCCTTCCCAGAGGCAGGTAGTTGTACACGCCGGACGTCAGCTTGCGGATGCAGCCGCTCCTCAGCATCAGTTTGTGGCTCGTCGTCTCGGCGTCGGAGGGGTCTTCCTTGTGTGTCGGTATCAGTGCCTTACTCCAGCGCATCGTCCTCCCCGTTCGTGCTCGTGTCCGAGCGGTTGTGGCCCTCGCGGGTCCGCAGTCCCATCAGCTCGTCGTAGAGCTCCCGGATCTCGCTGAAGCCGAAGTCCCGCATGTTGCCTTCCCATCCCCAGAAGTCATCGAGCATCCTGTTGCCGGCGCACTCGTACTGGTACGCCTGCGTGAACATCTCGAGCTTGTCGATCGCGCGGACGAGCTTCCCCTCAACAGAGGAGCGGTCTGCGAACTCCTTCCAGAGGTCCACATACTCGCCGCCGTCCTCTAGGCCGGTGAAGAGGCGCCTGATTATCCGCAGCTCGGCCGCCTCCTTGACGTCCTCTCCGAGGAGCCGCGTGGCCGGTGCGTGAATGTCACCCAGCATGTGTTCCGGCAGGTCGTGCACCAGTGCGATCTTGAGGAGCTTCTCGCGGTCTATGTCGACATCGAGCCGATCGGCCACGAGCATCGCGATCAGCGCCACGGCGTACGAGTGCTCGGCGACGCTCTCCCCGTCGCGGACCCCTCTGACACGCCAGCCCATGCGCGGGATGGCCTTCAGCTCGTTGCACTCGAGGATGATCTCGAGAAGCCTCGAGCATCCCTTCCCTCTCCATCTTGTCATTGTTCCAGAAGCTCCTGCAGATGGTCGTCTATGACGCGCGACAGCCTGCGCTCTATGTTGAGATCGTATCCCTCACTGTGGAGTATAACCTCGCCGCCGCGTCTTGCATATATCCGTATCACCGGCAGCTCAACGCCGCCCTCGCCGATGGCGTGGTGCTCTCCCAGCTCGTCCACGTAGTACCACTCTTCTCTGTCCCTCAGCGTCTTGATGACGGCGGTCTGTCCGAGCGCCTCGCGCGCGTCGTCGGCGTTGTCCGGGTCGGCGCCCATGTACGCGAACGTCACGTCCAGTGCCTCGGACCTTCGATCCAGGACCGACGCGATGAGAGGGAGCATCCTCCTGCTCGGTTCTCCCTCGAGATCGAACGCGATCCACACCGCCATGGCGTCCCTGAAGCGGACGAGTTCCTCGCGGGTGATCGAGAACTCCCGACCGCCCGGTGAGACGTCGAATCCCAGGCGCTTCGTGGACCCGGGCGGCAGCGAGACGTCTCTCATCATTATGAACGGGTTGCCGTTCTCGTCTCTCGTCCCTGCCTGGACGACGTAGCGACCGTTGCCGAGCGTGGCGCTGAACTGACCGTTGTCATCGGCCACGGCGTTCAGGGCATCGAGCGGGACGAGCGCGCCGCGGTTCAGAACGGAGATTGAGAAGTGCTCGAATCCCGCGGCGGGCTCGGCGCCGCTGACGAACGACAGCTCGACGGTTGCCGTTTCCGTGTAGTTCTCAGTGACGAGCAGTTCCTCGAAAGCGGACCGAGTGACCACGACGGTCACGTTGCGCCAGTGCTCCTTCTCGGCGAAGGAGAAGTCACCGAAGGCGTCGGGCTCGAGTGGATACAGCGGCACCCACCGTTCGCCGGTGAAGACCTCTATCCAGTTCGCCGCCCCTTCCTCGGAGCCGAGCGCCGGGACGCCTGCCTGCCTAGAAGGAATTCCGACCGCCTTCATTGCGGCGGCGGCCAGGATCGAGATCTCGGCGTCCGTGCCGCGTCCCGATCTCAGCGTGAGAAGCGGCGACTGGCGCGGACCGAAGAATTCCTTCTCGCGCTCCGACACAGCGACGGCCAGCTCCCTGTTGATCGCCCTCGCCGTGCCCTCGACGGTTCGCCCGCTATCTGCCAGCGGGGCGAAGCGCTCGTGTAGCGCCCTTCTCCAGGGGTCCACCGGTTCCTCTTCCACGCGGTATGTCAGAATGTAGGGTTCGAACATGGTGTCCGGCACCGCGTAGGGCATCTCCGTCCTGACGCGGTGGGCGTACTCGATGTGCTCGAGCAGCGTCTCCGCCGTCATCTCGAGCCTGTCGAGGTGCGGCATGCCGTTGACGAGCCGGATGCACGCCTCGCGCCGTTCCCCTTCGAGCTCGCGCA
>DAOWER010000144.1 GCA_030638405.1 Candidatus Eiseniibacteriota bacterium
ACGGCCATCCACTACACCGTGCCGGCGGAGGGCGCCGTCGTCACGCTCAGGCTCTACGACGTCCGCGGACGCCTGGTGGAGACACTGGTCGACCGCCAGCACACGGGCGGAACGTATGAGGCCGCGTGGGACGGCCGCGACTCGCGCGGGCGCACCGTCTCATCGGGGATCTATTTCGCGCGGATATCGATCGGGGACTGGGGCGAGACCAGGAAGATAGCCTACGTGAGATAGGGGGGACTAGGTGGGCACGGCAACCTGCGCCCTCTGAGCCGAGCGCCCGGGGGCCCGCTCACGCAGCGGGCCCCGTGTTCCGTACGTCCGCCAGGCGCCCCGCGCTACCGCGCTGCGAGGGAAGCGTCAGGAGCAGGCCGTGCGCTCGCCCCGCTCCACGGCTTCACTCTTGAAACCGCTGTACCGTTGGGCTATTCTGCGGTCTGGCGGGCGCATCGTGCGCCGCGCCGACTCTGGTGAAGGACTCCCGGGAGAGCAGGATGCTCGATCTGACGAACCTCTACCGACCGAAGAGCGCAGAGGAGGCCGTCCGTGCCCTGCTCGAAGGGGAGGGGACTGGCCTCTACGTCGCGGGCGGCACCATCGTCGTACCCACCGGCTCCCCGAGCCTGGACTACCTGGTCGATCTCACTGATGCCGGGCTGGACTACGTGGAGGTCGAGGACACCTCCGACGGTCGTGTTCTCGCCATCGGCGCAACGACACGCATCGCGGACCTGTCCCTGAGCCCGGAGCTCGCGTCGCCCGCGCTGCGCGCCCTCTTCGAAGCGACGACAGATCTGGGCACGCACACGGTACGGAACCGCGCCACCGTCGGTGGCAACCTCTACGCCGCTCACTTCCCGTCCGATCTGCCTCCCGCGTTCCTTGCCCTTGGAGCGAGCGTCAGACTCCAGGGTGTCGACGGCCCGCGTGAGGTGAGCCTCGAGGACTTCTACGCGAGGCGTTCGGAGGTCTACCGCAGAGGAGATCTGATCGTCGAGGTGAGAGTTCCCGGCGGTCACGAAGATCTCGCATCGGCGTTCGAGAAGACCGGGCGGACGCGCGTCGACGTGGCGATCGTGAACTGCGCCGCCGCGGTCACGGTCAGCGGCGGGACCATCGAGGCGGCTCGAGTTGCGCTGAACGGAGTTTCCGCGATTCCATTCGTCGCCGCCGACGCCGGAGCGTACCTCACGGGGAAGTCCTCCACGGAGGACGTGTTCCGGGAAGCCGGGCGCCTGGTGTCTGCGAGCGTGTCACCTCGCGGTGACCACAGGGCGAGCGCCGACTACCGCCGGAAGGTGGCCGGCGTCATGACCGCACGGGCGCTCTCGCGGGCGGCGGGCGGCGCGTGAGCGGCGGGTCCACATCTGAGGTGCGCATGACAGTAGTTTTCACAGTCAACGACAGACCCGTCGAGGTCGACGTCCCTCCGGGTGAGGTGCTGCTCGACACGCTGCGCGGCCTCGGGCTCCGGGGCGTCAAGGACGGCTGTCGCGCCAGCGACTGCGGATCCTGCACCGTTCTGCTGGACGGCAGGCCCGTTGCCTCCTGCTCGGTGCTGACCGGACAGATAGAGCGGCGCTCCGTCACTACCATCGAGGGGATCGGTGATCCCTCGGCGCCCCATCCGCTTCAGGCGGAGTTCCTGAACCGAAGCGCAGCGCAGTGCGGCTACTGCATGCAGGGGATGATCGTCTCGGCGAAGGCCCTTCTCGACGCCGACCCGCACCCCACCGAGGAGCAGATCCGCACGGGCTTGAGCGGCAACCTGTGCCGCTGCACCGGCTACGTCAAGGCCGTGGAGGCAGTGAAGGCCGTGGCGGATGGAGAGGCCGGCGACGCCGGAGCCGCGGCGGGACACATCGACGAGCGCTACGCGTCGGTCGGCCGGAGCGTAGCGAAGACCGAGGGAATAGGCCTCCTGACCGGCCGGGCCAGGTACACTGACGACTTCCCGGTCGCGGGCGTGCTTTGCGGGCGCATCAAGCGCAGCCCCCACGCGCATGCACGGATCAAGAGCATAGACACATCGAAGGCTCTCGCTCTTCCCGGGGTTCACTGCGTTCTGACACATGAGGACGTGCCGCGCGTGCCGTTCTCGACCGCCGGCCAGAACTGCCCCGAGCCGTCTCCCTACGACACGGTGATGCTGGATGACAAGGTCCGCTTCGTGGGCGACCGCGTGGCCGTGGTCGCCGCTGAGACTCCGGTGCTTGCCGAGAAGGCCTGCGCCCTCATCGATGTCGAATACGAGGTGCTGCCCCCGGTCTTAGCACCCGAGCACGCCATGGACGAAGGCGCTCCCGTCATCCACGACGAGGACGACTCCACGGGCATCGAGGACGCCGCGAGGAACCTGGCCGCGAAGATCGACGTCGAGGTCGGGGACGTGGAGGGCGGCTTCGCCTCCGCCGTACGCGTCTTCGAGCACGAGTACCGCGTCCAGTACGTGCAGGGCACACCGACCGAGGCGCACATCTCGCTCTCGTACCTCGACGAGAAGGACAGGCTGGTCGTGGTCACGAGCACCCAGGTGCCGTTCCACGCGCGGCGCATCGTCGCGCGCGTGAACGGGCTCCCGATATCCCGGGTGCGGGTCGTGAAGCCGAGGATCGGTGGAGCGTTCGGCGCCAAGCAGGAGGTCGTGCTGGAAGACATCTGCGCCGCTCTGACGCTCAGGACGCGCCGTCCCGTGAAGATCAAGCTGGACCGCGACGAGGAGCTCTACGCCAGCCGCACGCGGCATCCTCAGATCATCCACCTCAAGACCGGAGTTGCCGCGGACGGGAGGATCCTGGCGCGGCAGATGGACGTGCTCTGCAACACCGGCGCCTACGGGGCGCACGCGCTGACGGTCCCGTCCAACACCGGCAGCAAGAGCCTGCCGCTGTACCGTTCGGACAGCCTCAGGTACACGTGCGACTCGGTCTACACGAACCTGCCCATCGCGGGAGCGCTAAGGGGGTACGGCGCCCCACAGGGGTTCTTCGCCGTCGATTCGCAGATGGACGAGATTGCCCACGCTCTCGGGCGTGACCCGGTGGAGTACCGCCTGGCGAACGCCATCCGTGAGGGCGACCGCGACCCGATAGCCGAGCATCTCGGGGAAGGGAAGGCCGGCTTCGAGCGCATCATCAGGACCAACGGGCTCGCGGAGTGCTGGAAGCGGGTCCGCGAGGCCACGGACTGGGACGCGTGGCACGATTCCCTCACGACGAACGCGCCGGGCACGCCCGGCAGCAGGCCGTTCGTGAGACGCGGCATGGGCATGTCGCTGGCGATGCACGGCAGCGGCATCCCGGGCGACGACATGGGCGCCGCGACGATCAAGGCGAACGAGGACGGTTCGTTCCACCTGCTCATCGGTGCGACCGACCTCGGTACCGGCAGCGACACCATCCTTGGGCAGATGGCAGCGGAGGTCCTGGGTGTGGAGCCTTCGGCCGTGCACGTCTACTCCTCCGACACCGACCGCACGCCGTTCGACGTCGGGGCCTACGCATCCAGCACGACATACGTCTCCGGCGGCGCGGTCGTCAAGGCGGCCGAGAAGGTCCGGGACCGAATGCTGTACCACGCCTCCGTGATGATGGACGAGGACGCGGTCGGGCTTGTCTGCGCCGACGGCAGGATAACGGCGCCGTCAGGCAAGAGCGTCCCCCTCGCGGAAGTTGCGCACGTCGCGATGTACGGCGACGAGAAAGAGCAGATCTCGTGTTCGGCGTCGCACACGACGTTCGAGTGTCCGCCGCCCTTCGCTGCCGCCGTCGCCGATGTGGAGGTCGACGTCGAGACGGGCCGCGTCGACGTCAGGGACTTCGCCTGCGCCATAGATTGCGGCTTCCCCATCAACCCCGCGCTCGCGGAAGGTCAGATCCATGGCGCGGTGTCGATGGGGCTCGGCTACGCGCTGTCCGAGGAGATGATCTTCGACGCGCGCGGCAGAATGATGAACGCGAACCTCCTCGACTACAAGGTTCTCACGGCCGTCGATACCCCGGCCATCAAAGCCATTCTCGTGACGACCGACGAGCCGACGGGCCCGTTCGGCGCGAAGAGCGTCTCGGAGATCCCCGTCGACGTCGTGGCGCCGGCGATCGCCAACGCTATCTTCGCGGCGACCGGCGTCAGGCTGCGTGAGCTTCCGTTCACGCCCGAGAGAGTGCTGGCAGGGATCGAGGCGCTGGGAGGGAAGTGACCGGTGCTGCTTCTCAAGAATGTCTATCATCTGGCGACGATGAACGATGCCGGCGACCGTCTTGCCGACGTGGACGTCCTCGTTGAGGGCAACAGTATCTCGCGGGTCGAGGCTTCAATTGACCCGCCCCACGGAGCGCACGTCATCGACTGCTCGTCCATGCTCGTGCTTCCGGGACTCGTCAACCT
Organism: Candidatus Eiseniibacteriota bacterium; assembly: GCA_030638405.1. Taxonomy (GTDB): domain Bacteria; phylum Joyebacterota; class Joyebacteria; order Joyebacterales; family Joyebacteraceae; genus JALGZG01. The sequence goes on from DAOWER010000144.1 coordinate 4,387, forward strand.
TCACCATCACTTCTACCAGACGCTCCAGCGGAACGTCCCTCCGGCGCAGAACCAGAAGCTATTCGACTGGCTCGCGGCGCTCTACGACATCTGGGCTGGCCTGTCGGTGGACGCCGTCAGAGCGAGCACGAGGCTGGCCTGCGCGGAGCTGCTCCTCACCGGCTGCACGATGGCGAGCGACCAGATGTACGTCTTCCCGAGCGGCGTCCACGAAGAGCTCATCGATGTCGAGGTGGAGGCCGCGCGCGAGCTCGGCATCCGATTCCATCCTACACGTGGCAGCATGTCGCGCGGCCGATCGCAGGGCGGGCTGCCGCCGGACTCGGTCGTTCAGGCAGAGGAGGACATACTCAAGGACTCCGCGAGGCTTGTGGCCCACTACCACGATCCCGAGCCGTTCGCGATGACGCGCGTCGCTCTTGCGCCGTGTTCGCCGTTCTCCGTCACCGACAGGCTCATGGCGGAGACCGCCGAATTCGCCAGGGACAAGGGAGTGCTCCTGCACACGCACCTGGCGGAGACGGCGGACGAGACTAGTTACTGCCTGGAGACATACGGGAAGCGTCCTCTCGCCGTGATGGAGGAGCTGGGGTGGACCGGGAGAGACGTGTGGTTCGCTCATGGGATACACTTCGAGTCGGACGAGCTGGCCCTCCTGGCCGAGACCGGAACGGGCATCGCCCACTGTCCCACGTCGAACATGCGCCTGTCTTCAGGAGTGGCGAACCTGCCGGAGATGCTCGAGAAAGGAGTGCGCGTGGGGCTCGGCGTGGACGGCAGCGCCAGCAACGACACGTCAGACATGCTGGGCGAGCTGAGGAGCTGCCTCCTCGTGCAGCTCCTGACACACGGCCCGGACGCCGTGTCGGCCGAGCGAGTGGTCCGGCTGGCAACGCGCGGAGGGGCCGACATCCTCGGCAGAGACGAGACCGGTTCGATCGAGGTTGGGAAGGCTGCGGACATCATTGCCATCGACATGTCCCGCCTGGGCTACGCCGGGGCGTTCTCGGATCCCCTGGCCGCCATCGTCTACGCGGGTCTCGACCACAGGGTCGACTACAACATCGTCAACGGCGAGATCGTGGTGGAGAGCGGGAAGCTGGTCAACGGTGATGAGGAGGAGATCGGGGTCACCGCCAACGAGGCCTCCGTCAGGATGCTGGAGCTTGCCGGCGTCGAAACCCCCTGGCCCATGGAGCCGCCGAGGCACTGAGTTCCCTCGCGTTGAGAACCAGGCATCAAGCAGCCCCTGCGCTACCGCGAAAGACGCCGGCGGTGATCCGCCGGCGCCTTGCCGTCTGCTGTCTCTGCTTCCGCTCCGCCTGGCGGTGTCACGTGATACTACCTCACCAGGTTCATCTTCCTAGCGGTGACCTGCTCGCCCGCCTCCAGACGGAGGAAGTACGTGCCGTTGGCGACACGGCGTCCCGCATCGTTCATGCCGTCCCACCGTATCTCGTGCTCACCGGTTACCCGCACTCCCGATTCGAGCGTCCGCACCATGTGTCCCGCGATGTCGTAGACAGCGAGAGTCACCTGCGACGGACCGGCGAGCGTGTAGGTTATCGAAGTGGAGCCGCCGAACGGGTTCGGG
>DAOWER010000151.1 GCA_030638405.1 Candidatus Eiseniibacteriota bacterium
CGTCATCAAGAATCTCGACTGGCCCGAGTGAGTCGTGCTCCACCCTGCTGCCCATCGTCAACTCCGGTGGTCTGAGAACTAAGTGCCGTCGCCCTCGGAAGAGAGCCGCTCCCGCGTCACGAGAATCCCCTTCGTCGGTGGAACGCCCTTCGGACACACGCGGACACATTTCCACACGGTGTCGCACGCCGAGACGCCGTGCTCTCCGCCCACAAGCGTCAGCCGCTCGTCATCCGCCGCGTCCCTCGGGTCCGCGAGGAATCTGTAGTGCTTCGCCAGCGCCGCCGGGCCGAGATACTCGGGGTCGCGCGCAGGCACGGGGCAGACCCCGTGGCAGGAGGCGCACAATATGCAGTTCGTGTAGGGCTCGGCTTCCGCCCACTCAGCGGGCCGAACCAGGCGCTCTCCCTCGGGGGCCGGGTCGGCCGGCTGCAGCCATGGCTCGACGGCCAGGTCCTTCTCGAAGAAGGGACCCATATCGACCACGAGGTCCTTGAGAACCGGCTGGTTCGGAACAGGCCCGACGGTGATCACGTCTGTCCAGAGCCCGTTCACCTGAGTCCGGCACGCGAGCGCCACTTCACCGTTGATCAACATGGCGCACGAGCCGCAGACCGCGCCACGGCATGCGTAGCGAAAGGCCAGCGACCCATCCAGCTCTGCCTGTATGCGGAGCAACGCCTCGAGGACCGTCATCCCATCCGTCACTTCGACCTCGTAGTGCTGAACGCGCGGCGACTCGTCTGACTCCGGGTCGTAGCGCTCAATGGCGAATGTGAAGGCGGTCGGCTCCATCAGTATTTCCTCTCCATCGGCTCGTAGGTCGTGACGATGACGTCATCGTAGGCAAGCTCGGGCGCCCCGGAGGCGTCCCGCGTTGCCATCGTGTGCTTCATCCAGCGCTCGTCGTCCCTAGCCGGGTGGTCGGTCCGCCAGTGTGAACCACGGCTCTCGGTCCGGGCGAGTGCGCCCAGCGCCGTAATGTGCGCTAGTTCGAGCATGCCACCGAGTTCCAGGGCATCGATCAGATCGTAGTTGAGTCGCGACCCGGCGCTGTCGAGAGTGACACCGCGGTAGCGCTCCTTGAGGGCAGCGAGCGCAGACACGGCACGCGCAAGACCGGCCTCTTCGCGGTAGACGCCGACGTCGTCGGTCATGACCTCCTGCATCTCGCGCCGGATCACGGCCTGACGTTCCCCGCTCTTCCTGTCGGACAGATCTCTTATGGACCGCTCCCTTCGCGCGAGCGCGTCCGCAAGTGCGGCCGCATCGGCGTCGCCTCGGCCCGTTTCGAGCAGGGACACGGCGTGGTCGCCGGCACGCTTGCCGAAGACCAGCGTCTCCAGAAGCGAATTGCCGCCGAGCCTGTTGGAACCATGGACGCTCACACAGGAGCATTCCCCCACCGCGAGAAGGCCCTCGATGTCCGTCTGGCCGTTCTCGTCCGAGGACACGCCGCCCATGGAGTAGTGCTGGGCAGGCTGCACGGGGATCGGTGTCTCTATCGGGTCGACGCCCGCGAAGTCCATCGCTATCTGCCTGATGCCGGGCAGCCGTGACTTGATGACGTCGGCGCCGAGGTGGCGTATGTCGAGCTGCACGTATCCGCCTTCAAACCCGCGCCCCTCGTTGACCTCGGTCTGGATGGCGCGCGCGACGATGTCGCGAGGAGCCAGCTCCATCACCGATGGGGCGTAGTCCCCCATGAACCGCTCGCCCTTGCTGTTGAAGAGCAGCCCTCCCTCACCGCGCACACCCTCGCTGATGAGTATGTTCGTGCCGAGGAGTGTGGTCGGGTGGAACTGGACGAACTCCATGTCCTCGAGCCGCGCGCCCGCGGTGTACGCGGCGGCCGTGGCGCTTCCGGTGTTGATGTAGGCGTTGGTCGAGCTCCCGTAGATCCTGCCATGCCCGCCGCCCGCCAGGATGACGACGCCGGCGGAGAACACCTGCAGGTGGCCCGTCTGGACGTGCAGAGCCACGACGCCGCGAGCCCCGCCCGCGTCGGTCACGATGTCCGTCAGTTGCCACTCGGGGTAGATCTCGATGCCACGTTTCTGGCACTGTTGCCAGAGCGTGTGAAGCAGGTGGTGCCCCGTCCTGTCGGCGGCGTAGCACGTGCGGGGGAACCCGGCGCCCCCGAACGGGCGCTGCGCGATACGACCGTCATCGAACCGGCTGAAGTAGGCGCCCCAGTGCTCCATCTCGATCACGCGGGCGGGGGCTTCCCGGGCGAGTATTTCCGCGCGATTCTGGTCCGCCAGGTAGTCGGAACCCTTGATGGTGTCGAACGCGTGGAGTTCCCAGCTGTCGTCCGCGCCGTCGGGATGGTTACCGAGCGACGCGTTGACACCACCCTGTGCCGCGCCGGAGTGTGAGCGTATGGGATAGACTTTGGACAGCACGGCGACGTCGTGCCCGGCGTCGTGCACGGCGACGGCCGCGCGGAGGCCGGAAAGGCCGCCGCCCACGATGAGAACGTCATGATGCAGGAGTTCGGACATGTGACCCTCGGTTTGTCAGTGAAGGGTTCATCGATGGACGGCCTCGAATCAGTCGACGGTCTTCGCGGACGCGGC
>DAOWER010000297.1 GCA_030638405.1 Candidatus Eiseniibacteriota bacterium
CCCTGTGCTGCTTGAGGTGGTTCCTCAACCTGACGCTGTTCCTGCCCGCGAGTTCGCCCCGCTTACGCATGGTGTGCCCTCGTATCATTAGAGATGTGTCTCGTCTCTAATGTACGGTCAAGCGAACATAATGTCAAGTGAATAAGACTTGTGGGCTGTGATCATAGAGGAGGGAGGCTGGGGGCGGGGCTCGCCTGCCCTCCCCGAGGCCCCTAAGCGAGAATTTCAGCGCCGGTGCGGTCTACCTCGGCTCTTGCCGCTCTGTGTCCCTCGCTGATGGCCTCGACGCCCCTGTGGAAATCCATGAGCCCCAGATGGCCAACATTCGGACGGATCAGCAGGTCCGGTGGCTCATTGGCGAGCCGCATGTCAGTGATCTGCTTCTCCATGACGTTGAGCGAGGACATCAGCACCTCGAGGATGTTGGGGACCGTCTCCCGCGAGAACCACTGTCTCGCCTGCGCCAGCCCGGGGAGACTCAACGGAGCCACCCTCTCCTTGATGGCCTCCATAGATGCCGTCAGTCGACTCGAGGGGAAAGCCCGGTCGCGCTTGTGGTCATCGCTGTCGTGTGGGGCAGACGAGTCCGCTCCTTCGGCTCCTCCGATTCCCGGAATTCCGTAGCTGAGATCCACGGCGATAACGTAGTCGGCTCCCATCTCGCGCACAACGCTGACGGGCACAGGATTCACCAACCCGCCATCGACCAGGAGCATCCCGTCTCTCTTGACCGGAGTGAACACGCCGGGGATCGAGATGCTCGCCCTGACCGCGTCGATGATATCGCCCGTGCCTATGTGCACCTCGCCCCCGTTCACAAGGTTCGTCGACACGGCGCGGAATGGCATGGGCAGGTCCTGGATGTCTCCGGACTCCACGTGCTCCCGAATCGAATCGGTCACCTTCCTGCCGTCGAACAGCCCGGATCTCGGGAGGCCCACGTCCAAGAGGGCCATGGCCTTCTTCCAGTCCAGCTCCCGAACCACCCTCTCCAAAGAAGAGACCCTCCCGCTGGCGTAGACGGCCCCGACCAGGGCACCGATGCTGGTCCCGGCGACGCAATCGATGCGGATGCCCGCCTCGGCCAGCGCGTTGATTGCGCCGATGTGCGCCCACCCACGGGCGGAGCCACTGCCGAGGGCAAGGCCGATCTTCGTCGGCCGCGTCGCCCTGCGTCTCCGGAACATCCGTGCCATGCGTTCCTCACCCTCTGGCCGCTTGTCGTTCGTTCACGATATTGAAGAGCTGTCGACGCTCGCAATGAAGAACGGGCCCCGCGGGGCCCGTTCCGTCGACTTGCCCATTTTCCGGCGTGCTTCCCGTTAGGGGCCGTCCGGACCACCGGACTCGTCCTACCCCAGCCAGTCCTCGGTCAGATAGATCTCGCGCCTGCACGCGGGGCACATCATGCGGTACGAATCGCCTCGGCCTACGGGCTTCCCGTCGTGAGTCGAGGGATCTGTCGTCACGCCCAGGTCCTTGTGGAGCGCCACGAGAAGCGTGGGGTTCGCGACAGACAGAGACCCGGTCTTCCGCGCGATCCACTTCAGCTGATCGAGCGTCGTGATGACGTCCCCGCAGTGTTCGCATCGCACCAGTTCCTTCTCGACGGTTGTCACAGCCTGCTCTCTGTCGAAGACCGCGAGGTCAAACTTCCCGGACAGGATGATGCCCTTCTTGGTCGTGCAGTATGCCTCGCACTGACCGCAGTAGATGCAGTTGTCGTAGTGGTGGATCAGCGTACGCGTGTTCCCCTCGTCTATCACGTCTATCGTCCGTGCCGGACACACCTCCGCACACGCGCCGCACCCGATGCAGTCCTCTTCATGAAACTCCGGCTGCCCCCTGAAGGCCTCGAAGGTCTCCGCCGGAGCGAAGGGAAACGCGGTCGTGTACGGCCCCTTGATGACCGACGTCAGCGCTTCCTTGAGCTCGCGCAGCTTGGGTTTCCTCATCGTGTTCCTTCTCCTGGCATTCAGTTCCGTGTGTGATGCGCACCGTGTGTCGGCTCTACGTGGGCCCGCTCGACCGGCCGCGCCCGGACAGGGCCTATCGTCCCGTGTCTTCCTTGTACTTGTCGACGACCGATCCGGCCCAGAGCGGCACACCGGCGATGTGCGCTCCGCGGGCCAGAGCGTGGCTGCCCGTCGGCGATGTCCAGAGGACGAAGACTGCCGCGAGCAGTGCCTTGATCCCCATCGCGTTCCACCCGCTCGCTACCACCACCCCCAAGAGGATCAGGCACGTTCCCAGAGTCACGCACTTCGTCGCCGCCTGCAGCCTGTTGTAGACGTCCGGCAGCCTGAGAAGGCCCAGCGCCCCAACGAGGTCGAAGGCGACTCCGATGGAAATCAAAATGTATGGAGCGACCCCGCTATTCATCGAATCCCCTCCCCTCGAGGTACTTGGCAAGCGCCAGGGTGCCGATGAACGCCAGGAGCGCCCACGCGATCGCAATGTTCAGGTAGAAGTCCTGACCGGTGATGATCCCAAAGATCCCACAGATACCCACCACCATTACACCGATCGTGTCGATCGCCACGGCCCTGTCCGGCGGCGTCGGTCCCATTGCGACCCTGTAGAGACACAGGAAGGTCCCTATGATGAGCAGCAGCAGAAACTTATCCATCAGTCGAAAACCCTCCTCAAGGTAACTTCGAATCGACCCGCGATGTCCCGCGTTATCGCCTCGGTGTCCTCGAGGCTCTCGTGCACGTTGATCCAGTGGACGTAGAGCCAGTCATCAATGATATCGATGGTGAGCGTGCCGGGCGTCAGTGTGATCGAGTTCGCGAGGAAGGCCTTGGCCTCGTCACTCTTGAGCGTCGTCTTCACCTTGACGATACCGGGTCGAATCGGAAGGTTGGGATGAAGGACCCGGTACATAACGTCGAAGTTCGCCAGCACGATCCAGAACGCCAGCGAGATGAAGTGCATCAGCGCCCAGAACCAGCGCACGGGGCTGAACAGGCGTTCGACCTTCGCAGGCAGCAGCCCCGACAGAACCACGCCGAACAGGACCGCCAGGATGACTCCCGCCACCACGCTCTGCACGTCAAGCGACCATGTGAGGAGGAGCCACAGAACAAAGATGATAATCATATCAAGGAGTCTTCGTTTCAAGGTTTCCATTGGTGCTCCTTACCCCCTACCCGAGGACCAGCTTGACATACTCGGCACTGTTCAAGACAGCGTCCCTGGCGGGCTCGAGAATGCGGCTCCCCCACACGGGGTAGAGAAGCCCGAATCCGACACAGACTATCGCGAGGATAATCAGGGGCACATACATCGCCGCTGAAACCTCTTTGGCCGATTCGGCGCGACCTCGCACCGGACCGAAGATAATCTCCCGCTGGACCTTCACGTAGTAGGCGAGCGTCACGAACGCCATCGCGATGGCCACGGCGGCGACCGCCGGGTGCCCTGCCTTGATGGTCGCCACGATGATGATGAGCTTGCTCCAGAAGCCGCTGAACGGCGGCACGCCGGATATGGACAGCGCCGCGAGGTTGGTGGTCGCTGCCGTGATCGGCATGCGTTTCCCGAGGCCCGACAGCATCTTCATGTCGCGCGTGCCGGTCGCGTGCTGTATTGCCCCCGACGATAGGAACAGAAGCGACTTGAAGGCCGCGTGGTTAATCAGGTGGAAGAGCCCTCCAAGGATGGCGAGCGCCGCGAGCGACCTGGTTCCCCCGGTGGCCAGAACCCGCGCGCCCACGCCGAGGCCCAGTGTCACGTAGCCAATCTGGCCGATCGAGCTGTAGGCAAGGAGGCGCTTGAAGTCCCACTGGCCGATTGCCATGAGCCCGCCGACCACGATCGACAGGACCGAGAGCGTTATCATCGCGTTTGCGATGATCACGGAACTTGGCGACGATGAGGCGAACCCGAACACGTGGAACATCACGCGGCACATGGCGTAGACGCCCAGGCTCTTGATAACGACGCCGGACAGCATCGCCGAGATCGGGGCGGGCGCCGACGGGTGAGCGTCGGGAAGCCACGCGTGAAACGGAACCAGCGCAGCCTTGAGTCCGAACCCCATCAGGAAGAAGGCGGCCGCGAGCAGAAGAGCGGGATTCATCTCGGCCCCACCGAATCTCGTCGAGATCTCGCGTGCCGCGTCCGCCATGTTGAGCGTTCCGGTGACGGCGTAGACCGTACCCACCGCGAAGAGAATCATCACGGAGGCCACGCTGCCGAGAATCATATACTTGAACCCGGCCTCGAGCTCGTCCGCCTCGACGCCGAACGCGACGAGCGCATACGACGCCACCGATGCTATCTCGAGAAAGACGAACAGGTTGAAGAGGTCGCCCGACACCACCACGCCGTTCATCCCGGCGACCATCAGCATGAAGAGGCTGTAGTACTTCGGAAGTCCCGTGTAGGCCGTCATGTACTTGAGCGAGAAGACGGTGCAGAGGAACGCGATGACGTTGATGGTAATCAACAGGAGGACGGTCAGGCCGTCGCTCACGAGCGCTATCCCCAGGGGCGCCGTCCACCCTCCCATGTGGTGAACCATCGCGGGCGTCCCGACGGCGAGAATCGCCATCACCGCCAGCAACAGGGTGGAGAGCGTAGCCAGCGCCTCCCCGCTCTTCTTCCACCACATGCCCAGAACGGGGATCAGGAACGCCGCCCCGAGCGGAATCGCGACATAGAGAGGTACTGGGTTCATTAGCTATCCCCTCAGCTTGCTGATCTGTGACATGTCAAAGGTTCCGTGCTTCTCGTAGAGACGGATGACCATGGACACCATGAGCGCCAGAACGCCTAGACCGATGACAATCGATGTGAGAACGAGCGCCTGCGGCAGCGGGTCCACGAACCTCTCGAGGAGCTCCGCGTTGGTGGTCTTGTCGATGATCGGAGCAACGCCGCCTTTCTTGTACCCGATGGTAATGAGGTAGAGATTCACGGCGTACTCCATGATCACGATACCGATGATCTTCTTCACGATGTTCTTCTTCGCAACCAGGCAGTAGAGCCCGATCATGAGAAGGACTGCGCACAGGAAATACACGGTCATGACAGTTCCTCCTCAATCATCGCCCTGAACGACCGCCGCCGGAACATCGCGAGCGCGGCGAACACAAGAAAGAGTGAGCTGCCGACCTTGAAAGCGATGGCGATGTTCAGCGGGAGTATCATCCCGGAACTCAGGAGCCTGAACGCCTCTCCTCTACCGAACACGTTCAGGAAAAAGAAGCCGCCCGTCACTCCCACCCATCCGATAATGAGGAACGCGAGTGCCCCCGCGGAGTCGAAGATGTGGGCCACTTTCTCGGGCAGTACCGCGAACGCCGCATCGCTGCCGTGCGCCAGCAACAGCAGGATGAACGCGCACGCGATGATGACGCCACCCGCGAATCCACCTCCCGGCGTCAGGTGTCCGTAGAGCACAATGTATGCGCCGAACACCACGATGAAGGCGACCACGAAGTCGGTAATCGTTTTGACGATCAGCGTCATACCTTTCATGCGGTCGCCACCTCCTCTCCCTTCACCTTGCCGTCCTTCCTGAGGAGCGCGAGCGCACCCAGAACGGATGTGAAGAGGACCGTCGCCTCACCCAGGGTGTCGTAGGCTCTGAAGTCAAGGATGACCGACGTCACGATGTTAGCGGCATAGGTCGCCGGGAGCCCTGTCTGAACGTAGACCCTCGACACCCTCATCAGCGGCTCACCGAACTCCGGGAAGCCCTTGCTCCCAAAGATCATCGCCCCGAAACCCAGGAGCAACCCGAAGAAGATGAGCGAAGCAACGACCGCCAGCGTGTCCCGGTGCGTCTCGACCGCCGTGTTGTCGAGAAGAATCGTCCCTCGAATCAGAATGATGAGAACGAGAACCTCGACAACCAACTGTGTGATCGCGATGTCAGGCGCACCCATGAACAGGAACGCGACAGACAGCGCGAACCCGACCGCACTGACCGAGATCACGGCGGACAGCAGGTTCTTCGTCTCCACGGCGACAATCGACCCAATCACCATGAAGACGAGAAGCGTGTAGAGCTGTGGAGCAATGTTTTCCATTAACTCGTCTCCCGCCTGTCCTCAATCCAGACCTCTAAACCGAATCAGCTGAAGCGAAACCCCGTGCTCCTGCTCCAGCAGTGTCCCTTGTTTCGGCGATCGCTCTCCCGCCTAACGCCCACCGACGAGCTGCTTCAGAAGCACGCTCAGGAGCGCGAAAACCATCGCCCCGAGGCCGATCACTGCCCAGGTCAGATAGGTCGAGAGCACGCCGTTGTGTGCCGATCGCAGGCTCTGAACCAACACATTGCCGAGGCGCCCGCCCATCTCGTAGACGTCGAAGATCCCCTGCTCCGCGTTCGCGAACATGCCCTTCAGACCCTTCGTCTCCCTAATGGTGTTGTAGAACCCGGTGCCCGTGACGTGCATGGCGTCAAGCGACTCAGGGGGCTTGTGCCCGCCAATGAAGATGTGCCCGGTGCGCCGAGTCGTCAGCCTGCCGACGCCGAAGACGGCCAGCCCGACGAGAATACCCAGAATGATGAGCCCCGTGGCCACGCCGGGGTCCCAGAATCCGACGGAGACGTCGAGTGCTCCAGACGCGCCCGTCACGACTGAGCCGTGAACGATCGGATTGATGAACGTGTCGATGGGGAACTTCGCCCACACCCCGAAGAGGACACAGAGCGCCGCCAGGACGATCATTGGCACGGTCATCGGCCACGGCGCCTCGCGAACGTTGGCGAGGTTGCTCGGGCGCTGCCCGAGGAAGCCGGAATAGAGCACCTTGACGAAAGAGGCCAGAGTAAGCGCGCTTCCGAAGAGCGCCGCGACCAGGAAGATCCAGTACGTGCTCATGCCCCGCGCGCCGAGCTCGACAAGCCCAGAGTAGACCATCCACTTCGAGACGAACCCGTTGAACGGCGGTACGCCTGAAATGGCGAACGCCGCGACCGCGCAGGCCGCGAACGTAATGGGCATCGCGCGCGCGAGGCCGCCGAGCTTCGAGATCTCTGTCGTCCCTGCCTGCTTCTCGATGGAGCCGGCCGTCAGGAACAGACACGATTTGTAGATCGCGTGGTTCAGCATGTGGAAGAGGCCGCCCGCGATTCCGATCGGCACTCCCGTGCCTATGCCGAGCACCATGTACCCGACCTGGCTGATGGCGTGATAGGACAGCAGGACCTTGAGGTCGTGCTGTATCAGCGCCATGAGAACGGCGCCTATGATCGTCACGGCGCCGATGATCATGAGAAGGAGCTGCATCGCTGGCCCGATGTTGAAGATGTCGAGGCTGATACGAGCCAGGAGGTAGATGCCGAGGAGCTTGTCGATGGACGCGGGCAGGAGTGCCATGACCGGCGTCGGCGCACCCTTGGCGGCAGCGGGGATCCACGTGTGGAACGGCATGGCCCCGGCCTTGGTGATGGCACCGACCATCATGAGGACGTAGATGGCGATAGTCGCGCCGTCGCCGACGAAGATCGAGAGTTGGTCCATCGAAAGGGTCCCGAATCGAACCCAGATGAGGGCGACCGCCAGGAACAACGCCGCATCGGACAGGCCCAGCATGATGAAGCTCTTGGCGGCACCCTCCGCGGCCTCCGCCTTCTTCCTCCCCATATTGACATAGAAGAAGAGAATTGCGGTCAGCGCCTCCCAGAAGATAAGGAGGAGAAGCAGGTTATTGGAGAGCACCGCTCCCACGCTGGCCGCCACGGTCCACAGAAGGAGAGTGTAGTAGCGCCTGCCGTCGTGCTCCTTTGAGAGCCAGGACATTGAATAGAGCGCGACGACCAGCCCGAACAACACCACGAACACGATAATGAACGCGCTGAAGTGGCTGAGAAGAAGGTCGAACTGGACCGACAGGTCCCCGAACACCACCCAATCCCTGGTGAAGGAGAGCGGCCACTGCCCGAACAGCTGCAGCGCGGCCACGAACGCCCATACTAGACCGGCGAGCGTGATCACTTCCCTGACGCCCTTGACCCGCCTCGGAATCAGGAGGCAGAGGCCGCCAGCAATGGCCGGGACGATGATGGGAACGAGTATCTGTGGCATCAACTTACCCCCGGACCTCTAGGATTCCCTTCTGAGCTTCTCTGTCTTCTCGTGACTCAACTTGATCAGGTCCTTGCCGGTCATGAATGGCTTCCCGGACGGATCAAGAACTGCCATTCTCTCGGTGCAGCTGTAGCACGGGTCGATAATCGCGAAGATAAGAACCGCATCCGAGATCGATTCACCCTTGACCCTCGGTCTGAACGACGGGATGTTGGTGAAGGTCGGCGCGCGCATCTTGTGGCGCTCCGGCATGTTCGTACCGTTGCTGCGGATGTAGTGGAAGCTCTCGCCGCGCGGTGCCTCCACGTGCCCGACACCCTCGCCGCGCGGGAACTCGCGAATCTCCGTCGCAATCGGCCCGCCGGGCAGCTTGTCGATGCACTGCTTGATGATCTTGCACGATTCCTTCATTTCCAGGAGCCTGACGACGGCGACGGCCAGGCAGTCCCCGTCGGGCTGAACAATGACGTTCCAGTCGACCTCATCGTAGGCGCCGTAGTCCTCGTCCCTGCGGACGTCGATATCGAAGCCGGAGCCTCGTGCCGTCGGGCCGAGCGTCCCGTAGTGAATGGCATCCTCCTTCGTGAGGATGCCCACGCCTTTGAGGCGTCCCTGGATCACCGGGTCGTCAAGGATGGCACCCGTGAGCATGTCCACGTGCCCAGCGAACTCGTCGATGATCTTGAGGACTTCGGGCCAGATCTCATCCGCCACGTCTCTGCGCACGCCACCGGCCTTGTACCACGCGTAGTGCTGCCTGTTGCCGGTGATCATCTCGAGCGCGTCGAGGATTGGCTCGCGGTACTTCCAGCCCCACATGAATACTGTCCAGTACCCCAGGATGTGGCCGCCCAACCCCACCCAGAGCATGTGGCTGTGAAGCCGCTCCAGCTCGTGCACGATCGTGCGAAGGTAGCGCGCCCTGTCCGGTGGCTTGACGCCGACGATGTCCTCCATCGCCAGGCTGCCAGCCCAGCTGTGGGAGGCCGAGCAGATGCCGCAGATACGCTCGATGAGGAAGACGTCCTGATCGTACGTCTTCTCCTGGGCGAGAAGCTCCATCCCCCGATGGATTCGGCCCAGGTCGATGTCCGCGCTCTCCACGGTCTCCCCGTTCACATAGAGCTGGATGTACTCCGGCTCCTCGAGCACGGGATGGAACGGACCAATGGGTATTATCGTGCTCATCTATTCGTCTCTCCTCATTGGGTGGAAATCCGCGGGTCTGTCGTGTGAGGAGAGAATCTTCCTCGGGTCCGGGTGCCCCTCGAATTCGACACCGAGGAAATCGAAGATCTCTCTCTCGATGAAATCTGCGGCGTAGTAGTGCTGCGTCAACGACTCGATCTTCGGAAACGGCTTCTTAAGGGTCGTTCTTATGTTCACGACGATCCTGTCGGTGTCTATCGCGAAGTGGTAGAGAAGCTCCACTCCCGTCGGCCTGTCGCTCCCGGTCGCCGTGGTCAGTCTCCCCTTCTCCACCTCGTACATGTAGCGGAGGACCTCGATCCAGTCCTCATTGCTGACCGTCACGTACGCCCGGCGGTCGTTGTGCTCGTAGATTTCGACGCGGTCGCCGAACTTGGTTTTGAGATTCGTAAGCACTTCTTTACTCATTGTCTCTCCACTCCCCGGGCGTTCGGGCTGACATGCCCGCCCCACGGTCGTCTGGGAGCCGGTCTTAAGCCTAGAGCTTCCCCATGAGCTTCACGATCCCGTCGATGAGCGCCTCCGGCCGCGGCGGACATCCTGGAACGTACGCATCGACCGGAATGTGCTTGTCCACCGGCCCCGCGAAGTTGTAGCCGTCCCTGAATATCCCCCCCGTGCAACCACACGACCCGATCGCAACCACGGCCAAGGGCTTTGGCGCCTGCTCGTAGGTCTCGATGAGCTGCGGGAGGACCTTCCTCGAGACGAATCCCGAGACCAACAGTACGTCGGCGTGCTTGACGCTGCCGACGAGCTTCATACCGAAGCGCTCAATGTCGAACCTAGGAGTCAGACAATCCAGAACCTCGATGTCGCAGTTGTTGCAGGCCCCGGCATTCAGGTGGAACACCCACAGCGACTTCTTGAATCCCCAGCTGGTAGCACCCATGTACTTGCGCTCCGTATTGACCTTTAGAGGCCCACTATCGCGAGCACCATGCCGATGATCGCGAGAACCGTGACCGGACCCCAGAAGAATCTGACGGCCTGGTCGATTCTCACCCTTGGATTCGTGTTCTTTATCAGGACGATTATCGTGACGATGATCACGTACTTGACGATCGTGTAGAGAATGCCCCAGCCCGTGAGAACGACCCCGCCCCAGAAGATGGTGATGAAGAAGATTGGGAGCGTGAAGAGCATCATGGCTTGCGAGAGCTTGACGACGGCCAGCGCCGCGCCCGAGTACTCCATGTGCGTCCCGTCCATGAGCTCGGTCTCCGCCTCAGGAATATCGAACGGCGGATACGTGAGCTTCGCCTGCGCGCAGAGGATGGCGACGACGAAAGCGATGATGCACGAGAGGTTGCCGAGGAGCACGCCGTTCGCCGCCTGATACTCGAGAATCCCCTCCAGCCTGAGCGTCATCGGCGCGACCTTGGTCACCGCGGTGAAGATGGCAATGACGAACGGCAGCTCGTACGCGAGCACGAGCTTCATCTCGCGGCTCGCGCCCACACTGGCAAGCGGGTTGCCGGACGCCGACGCTCCGATGATCATGCCCAGCGATGGGATCGTGAGCAGGTAGAGAACGCCGATTAGGTCGCCGACGAATCCGCTCCCGTGGATGTTGACCAGCCACAACATCGTCGACACCACCCCAACCGCCGCGAGACCGGCCAGCGGGGCCAGTAGGAACCCCGTACGCCTGGCCCCCTCGGGGATGATGATCTCCTTCCCGAGGAGCTTGAGGATGTCCGCGAACGGCTGAAACCACGGCGGGCCAACCCTCCACTGGACCCTGGCGCTCACCTTCCTGTCGACCCACTGCGTAAGCAGCCCGACGACCGCAGTGAACAAAAGGCCCGGGAAGATGAGGAAGTTCAGAACCAAGCCAAGTGTTGATGCCATTTAAGCTACCTCTCTTGCTTTGACAGCACGCAGGTTATCGCTTGAGGTCCCAGGGTCCTACCGCTTCCCTCGCCACGTCTTGGCGACCGCGCGGCTCCCCCTCATCGGCGTCCCCCTCTGGGCCTCGATGTCGCTCACGTCCTCGAACGTCCTCGCGCCCGAGACGCACGTGGTCGCGCACATCGTGTCCTTGCCCTCGAGGGTGCGCCAGTCGCACAGATCACACTTCGGCATGTGGTGGCGCGTTCTTTCCAGATCGATCGCACCGAACGGGCACGCCTGCGCACACGACGTGCATCCGCTGCACAGGTTCGTGCTCCTGATGACCAGCCCATCGTCCCGTCTCTTGATGGCTTCCTGGGGACACGCTGCCTCACACAGCGGCTGCTCGCAATGCCGGCAGTTCATCTGCAGCACGGCATTGGTCACTACGGTGGAGGCTTCGAGCTGGTCCTGGAAGTTGTGGGAGTAGTAACAGGCCGCGATGCAGCTTCTACAGCCAATGCAGCGCCCGTAGTCCAGGACGTTTCTCTTGTTCATCCAGCTCTCCCGTAGGGTGGTGCCACGTCGACCCAGTGAAGCTGAAACGTCGCCGGGCCTCTCAGTTAAACGTCTATGTTCCGGGCGTCACCTTCGCGCCAGAAGCCGCCACGTCGTACCACTTCGTGGAGGGGTTGAGCGTCCACGCCAGGAGTCCCCTGACGTCTGGCACGTAGCTCGGAATCGCCACGAGCCCGTCGGGCATCCTGTCGGTGACGGTCGCGATTATCGTCGTCTCACCGCGATCAGTAGCCAGAGCCACGTTGGCCCCGGCTTCTACGCCGAGACTACCCGCCGCCTCTTCGCCAATCCAGATATCGCAGTAGGGAGAGATTACCTTCGGGAAGCTCATCCTCCCCGTGATGGTCCCGTCCCACCGGTGGAGCGGGTGGATACCCTCGATGAGCACAACGCCCTCCGCTGTCGACTCCGCGGCTATCCTCCCAAGCTCTGTCTTAGCGTCGATGGGAAGCTCGGGGTGCTCGGCCGGAGGAGCTTCGGCGGGCAGCCCCCCGCCCATCTCGCCGGCGATGTCGGACAGCATCTCACCTGTCGATCGCGCGTCTCCCTGCGCGTCCGTCAGGGGCGTAATCGTAGTCGCGATGCCCAGTGACCCCGTGTACGTTCCGGCCATCTCGGTCCACACGGCCTGCGGCAGCCCGACGTCGCTGTGCTTCGTGGTGTCGTTCTCAAAGATGGCCGTCGCCGCCAGGAGTTGGAGCTTCTCGAGTTCGTCGGTGTTCACCACACCCGGATAGAGCTGGAGGATGTCGGGACCGAACACCAGAAGCCCTTTGATCTTGCCCGCGGAAACGTCCGCAAGAATCTCGGGAACCGTTCTGGCAGAACCGATCGTGTTGTCGGCGCCGACCGCGTTGCCGCCGCGGAAGAGCGGAGCGTACTTCCCGCCGACCTTCTGGGCGAGAAGGGCCGCCAGCTGCCCGGTCAAAAAACCTGCCGCGGAATCGCCGAGTCTCGAGCTCACCATTACGACTACCTTGTCGTGCTCCTTGATCGCCCCGGCGATGGCCGTGAGCTCGTTGGCCGTGAGCCCGCCGGCCGCCGCCGCGGTGTCAACGTCCACACGGGGCGCACCCTGAGCGTTCATGGCCGTGAGAAAACCTGCCAGGACCAGAGGTTCGGCGCCGGGACGGACGACGATGTGGCGGTCAGCGTACCAGTCGGTGTTGCTGCGATAGGGGTTGAGCGTGTAGATCCTGTTGGTCCTGCTTCTGTAACGAGACTCGATGATGCGCTTCGCGACGCAGGGATGGCCCCAGAAGACGTCGCCCACGATCACGAAGCAGTCGGCGTCGTCGAGGTCGGAGGGTGTGGCGTCTCCCCCACCTCCTCCCATTAGAAGTGGATAGTCGTTCCCGTCGTAGGCAACCGCGATGTTCTTTGTGCCGAGCGTGCCCGCCGCGAACGCCGCCGCCGCGGCGTAGTCCTCGTTCGAGAGCTCGGTACCGACGATCATGCCCAGCGCATCACCACCGTCCGCCTCCTTGATCTCCTTGAGCTTCCCCGCCACCTTGGTCACCCCAGACATCCACGGAACCCTCCGCCTGTTGACCGCAGCCGCGAGATTGCGCTTGGGATGGACAAGAAGCTCCAGGTTGTAGTGCCCTCGGGTGCACAGCGCCCCGAGATTGTGCGGGGCCTCCGTGTCCAGGTCGACCCTGACCGGCACCCCCGCATCCATCTCCATCGCGAAGCCGCACTGGAAGGAGCAGAAGAGACAAGACGCCTTCTTGATTTCTGGCATTTCGATTAACCCCTCAAGCGTGAACGGCTAGAACGGATCCTCGAACTTCGCAACCTGCGCCGCCGTCATAACAGGACCGTCCTTGCAGATGTAGTGCTCGCCCATCATGCAGTGCCCGCATTTCCCGAGCCCGCAGCTCATGTTGCGCTCCATCGAATGATAGATGTTCTCCGGCTTGAAGCCCTTGTCGAGAAGGGCGGCGTTGACGAGTTTCAGCATGATCGGCGGCCCGCACACACAAGCCATGGCCGTCTCGGGATTGAAGGGCAGCTTCTCGACGTCAACCGTCGTCAGAAGCGGCAGGTCGTCCAGAAGGACCGTGACGACTCCGACCGTTCCCTTCCAATCCGGGTGCGGCTCGTCGATGGTCTGCAGCACCTCGGTGTTCGTCATCTTCGCCCACTCAGGGAGGATGTCCTTGTAGACGATGTCCTCCGGCGTCCGGGCGCCGTAGCGGATGGATATCTTCTTGTACTTCCCGACGTCTTCGAAGAGCGCCAGGATCAGCGACCTCAGAGGGGCGAGCCCGACGCCGCCGCCCATGATCAGGATTTCCTTGCCCTCGAAGTCCGCCAGATTGTAGCCGTTGCCGTAGGGGCCCCTGATCCCGACCGTGTCGCCCACCTTCATCTTCGTCAGGGCCTCTGTCACCGTGCCGACCGACATGATGGTGATCTCCATCGTGTCGGTGACGTTCGGGTTTGAGGACGGCGTGAAGGGTGCCTCACCCACGCCGGGGACGGTGAGCTCTACGAACTGCCCCGCCTCGAAGCCGACGGGCTCCTTAGGCCGGAAGCGGTACGTTGTGATGTTCGGCGTCTCCGGCTTGATCTGCTCGATAACGCTCTCGATTGGCCTGTACAGGTTCTTCATGCCTTCGCCTTCTCCGTGACCACGTGCTTGATGGCTTCCCTCATGTCGATCCTGCCCATGCAGGCATCGATGCACCTGCCGCAGCCGGTGCACGTCACGAGGCCGTATCTGTCGCGGGAATACTCGAACTTGCAGCGGAGTCTGTTCTCGAGACGCTGAGGCAGCGCGGGACGCGAGTTCCCCCCGCCGCCCGTGCGCGCGTAGCCGAGCGAGAGGCAGGTGTCCCAGTTCCGCGTTCTCTCGTAACCGCCCTTCGCCCTCTGGTCGACCAGGAGGAAGCACGTGCACGTCGGGCACGCGCGGTTGCACGCGCCGCA
>DAOWER010000009.1 GCA_030638405.1 Candidatus Eiseniibacteriota bacterium
GCGCCGTTGGCCCGGGTGGTGGCCGTCTTCGATGTCGGACTGGACGTCGATGAGTTCGGGGAGGCCGAGGCGCTGCGCGCGGTCTTCGCCGGCGCGGCCGTAGTCGCTTCGGATTTCGCGGAGGTTTTCGAGGCCGCCGTTCTGGAGTTCCCGGCGGTCGTCTTGGACGCCGTCTTCTTGTTGGCGGTCGTCTTCGACGCGGTCTTGTCGTTCTTCTCTGCCACTACTCCCTTACCTTAGGTAGGTTGTGCTGTGACGTGGTACCGACGGACGAACCCGGCCGCCAGCCGTGTGTATGTCGTATATTGGGCCCTGGAGCGAAGTTACACTTGGAGTCCTCGGTGTGCTTCTGGATTGGGACGGTGCGCTTCGGATGGGCTACTTCTGGAAGCTGTGTCCGCTGTTCCCACGGACAATGCAAATTCTAGTCCAGCTGGTCCAGCCTGTCAAGGTGTTTCGGTGGGAGGCCATCTCCGTGCGGAGGGACCTCCCGCCTGTGCCAACTCACTTTGCTCGGCGTCTGCAGCTCGGGAGGACGGGTCCCAGCTTCCCACCCACCCCGAGCCAGACGCGCGGTCCCCTATCTGTCGAACGGGAACGCAGCTCTACTGGAACATCTCCTTGATCCGGCTCCAGGTCGTGACGTCCGTGAGCCCCGTCTGGGTGCTTGACAGGGTCGCCGTATAGACGAAATCGCCGTTGGTGCCGCTGCCGTCGTTCCCTGCCACCGTAGCGATGTAGAAGGTGACGGCCGGTCGGCCTGCCGGCGCGACCCACTGGAACAGCCACCCCAGGGACGAGTGCGGCACTCCCGTGTCGGTCCCGGCCGCCGTGTGCATGACGTACTGGCGCCCGTTCCCGCCGTCGATGTCCAGCTGCGTGCGCTCGGCGTCCACGATGACGAACTGGCCCACGGGCTGGTCGGAGTCGTCCAGGGCGGTCAGCTCGAATCCCCACTTGACCTGACCCTGGTGGTGCACCTCAACGACGATGTCGACCGTCTCGGCCGCCGCGTATTCCGTCTGCGCCGTTATGGTGACTCCGCCGCTGCCGACGTTCAGGTTGTCGTGGCAGTCCGCGCAGGTACCCTCACCCGGCGCGCCCGTCAGCCCCGTCGGCACGCCCGGTGTGAATGCCTGGGCCCCGCTCGAGCCCAGGAGCAGCAAACCGCTCACAAGGACGAGCACTGTCTCTCTCACAGCTACCTCCCTTTCTTGCACCGCCCCGAACCTCGCTCTCGCGGAAGGCACAGATGCCGTGCGCCAATTGCCCCACGCATGCCAACGCTGGACCGATGTCGCGCGCATAAACCGCGAACGGCAAATGCATCACGACCGCAGCTCCAACGCAGCAGCGTGAAAACAGCAGTACCCACCGCTCATGCGGCCGGGTCCGCGCTCCAATCATGTTCGTGGCTTGGCCGGGGCGAGAGGTCGCTAACCCCTGACTTCCTGCTTGATAGCAGGTGCGCTCAGCTGACTGCTAGACGCCCCGATTGACGTACCCCGATATTGTATAGCATCTGACGTTAATTGTCAAGACTCTGTCTAATCGCGTTGTCTCTCCCGCCGGCGTGTGCTACGGTAACTCCGCTCACAGGGCACACACGACGTGACAACACGAGCAGAGGAACCCGCACATGAATCGCTGGCTCTGGTGCATCATCTGTGTCGCAGCCGGCGCCTTGGCCGCGACCGCAGCCGCGCAAGACATGCCTCACGAGGAGCTCTCCTACTCCTGCACGAGCTGCCACGAGAACGCCGACGACCGCAGCGAGGTGGAGTTCGACCACGGGAAGACCGAATACACGCTCGAGGGGCATCACCGGGTGGTCGGGTGCAGGCGATGCCACGACCTGGCTGACTTCGCGCGGGCGGACGACCGTTGCGCGTCCTGCCACACAGACGTGCACCAGGCGCGCCTCGACCCGGACTGCCAGGCCTGTCACTCCCCCGCCGGGTGGGACATCATCGACCACTACGGAGCGCACTCGCGGACGGCCTTCCAGCTGATGGGCGCGCACGTCCGGCTCGACTGCGACGCGTGCCACCCCCGCGAGATAATCGCCGAGCGCGAGCAGCTCTACTGGGACTGCTTCGACTGCCATCAGGCCGACTACGAGGCGACCGACAGCCCGAGCCACACCCAGTTCGGGTTCGATACGAGGTGCGAGACGTGTCACATGCAGCTCGCCTGGCACCCCACGACGCTCCGCAACCACCCCGGCGACTTCCCCATCTTCTCCGGAACGCACGCGGGCGAGTGGGGCTCGTGCACCGACTGCCACGTCAACCCGGGCGACTACCAGGATTTCTCCTGCCTCGAGTGCCACAAGCACAACCAGGCCGACATGGACGAGGAGCACGACGACGTGCCCTATTACTGGTACGACAGCTCCGGGTGCTACGGATGCCATCCCATGGGCATAGCGGAGGATGACTAGAATGAGACACCTCGCTATGATTCTGGTGCTCTGCCTCCTCCCGGCCGCGGCGCCAGGCCAGGACGGCGCCGAGACTCGCGTCCCCGCGGAAGTGCACGGGAACGTCGCCCTGTCGTGGTACCGGTTCGACGACCTCACGCACAGCGCGCTCGACTACGACCGCCCCACGGTGCGCCTGAGTCTGAAGGCGAACGGCCTCTGGGGCGGCGACTACGACCTGCGGGTCCGGTTCCGCTCGCGTTACAGCGACAGGTCCCGCCCGGTCGGCAACGCACCTGAGACCGAGTGGCGCAACCGGGTCTACGAGGTCAGCCTCTCGTACAACAGCCCCGACGCGCCGGTGGGCTTCCGGATCGGGAGGATCGTCTCGAGCGAGCTCGGGGGCGTGGGCTACACGGACGGCGTGATGCTTACGCACGAAGCCGGCGAGAGCTGGCGCTGGGGCGTGCTGGCGGGCACGCGTCCGGACTGGGAGACGTCGAACTTCCAGACGGACGTTCAGAAGTACGGTGTATTCGTGGGTTTCCAGCGCGGCGACCGCGCCGAGAGCCGCTTCGAGGCAACTCTGTCGGCGGTCGGCGAGTACCACAACTCGATTGTGAGCAGGGAGTTCCTGTATCTCCGGTCGAGCTACAACCACGAGCGGCGCTTCAGCCTCTACGGGAACGTCCAGCTGGACGTCAACCGGGCCTGGAGAGAGGAAAGAGCGGGCGAGAGCGTCAGCCTCTCCGCGCTCTATCTCCGCGGGCGCTACCGCGCGACGGAGGACGTGACCGTGGGTCTCGGCTACGACACGCGGAAGAACTTCTACACGTACGAGGTTCGCTCGCTGCCCGACAGCCTCTTCATCAACGCTGCCAGGCACGGCGCACGCGCGAACGTGGACGCGAAGCTGCCCGGCGACTTCCGCCTGCACACCGACTTCGGTATCCGGGGCATCGAGGAATCGGAGGATGACCCGACCTACTTCTACTCGGCAGAGTTCACCGGTCGCGACCTTCTGGGCTCCAATATCAGGGCATCGCTCAGGGTCTCCGGGTTCTCAGGCCCGTACGCTCTCGGCACGAGCCCGTCGCTCCGGCTGAGCAGGAGCTTCAGAGGCGGGCACTCCGTCCAGGCGAGCTACGGGGGCTACTTCTACGGTATCGAATCGACCGACACCGACCGCCTGAACCAGTGGCTCCGCATCGGCGGACAGGCGCAACTCCCCGCTCGGTTCTATCTCTCGGCTAACTACGAGTACGACTGGGGTGACGACGCCGAGGGGCACCGCATGCTCGGTGAGGTCGGATACAGGTTCTAGGCGCGCCAGTCCTCGCGGTGGGCGGGCCCCTACTCTTTCCCGTGCGCGACCTCCGCGAGCGTCTTCGCCATCTCCTCGAGCAGCCGCTCGGACTCCTCCCTCATACGCCGATCGATGGTCTTTCCCCCACCCTTCTGCTCCTCGAGAAGCTCCCGGGCGAAGGTCCCGTCGCGGACGTCCTCAAGAACGCGCTTCATCCCCTCCCGGACCTCGTCCCCGATGACCGTGTCCCCACGGGTCAGGTCCCCGAACAGCGCGGTTCGGCTGATGCGCTTCCGCATCCCCTCGATGCCGTATCGGCGCATCAGGTTGACCGTGAGGTCCAGCTCGTAGAGGCACTCCATGTAGGCGAGCTCGGGTGGATATCCGGCCTCCACCAGAGTCTCGAACCC
>DAOWER010000047.1 GCA_030638405.1 Candidatus Eiseniibacteriota bacterium
CAGGTCATAGGGGGCATAGGCAACTGGAATACGTCCGTCGAGGGCGTGGATCCGGCGTATCTGGAGATCCGCAGCTGGAAACTGGCTTCCGGTGAGTTCTTCACGGAGAGGGACGTCCGGGCGAAGAGCAAGGTCGCCGTCCTCGGACAGACCGTCGTGGACAACCTCTTCCCCGACAGCGACCCCATCGGCGAGAAGATCCGCATTCGGAACACGCCGTTCAAGGTGATCGGCGTTCTGGAGGCGCGAGGTCAGAGCCCGTTCGGGTCCGACTACGATGACGTGATACTGGCGCCCAGCAAGACCGTGCTCTATCGCCTCTCCGGCGGGCGCTACATCAGCCGCATCTACTCGAGCGTGGCCTCTTCCGAGGACACCGACGCGGCCATCGAGGAGATGACGGCCGCCCTGCGCGCGTCCCACAAGCTCGAGCCCCAGGAGGAGGACGACTTCCGCATCCGCAATCAGGCCGAACTGATGGAGACCGCCACGGAGACCCAGCGCGTGATGACCCTCTTCCTCGGAGGCGTGGCGGCCGTGTCGCTCCTGGTCGGTGGGATCGGCATCATGAATATCATGCTGGTCTCGGTGACCGAGCGGACGCGCGAGATCGGCATCCGGCTGGCGGTCGGCGCCAGAAGCGCCGATGTGCTCGCGCAGTTTCTCACAGAGTCGGTGGTGCTCAGTCTCTTCGGAGGCACCATCGGGGTGATACTCGCCTACAGTGTCGCGGCGTTCCTGAACCGGGCCGTCGGGATGACAACCATCGTGCGCCCCGGCATAGTCCTGATGGCGTTCGGTTTCTCGGGTGCGGTGGGCGTCTTCTTCGGGTTCTACCCGGCGAGGAAGGCCGCGAGGCTGAACCCGATAGACGCTCTGAGGTACGAGTAGGCCGGCGCGCCCGACATTCTTGCCAACGTAATCTGAACTGTGAGTCACACCGTAATCCAAGTTCACACCCCTTAGGTCTCCGCTGCCATCCCCTGAGTAAACGACAGCGCACAATCATGCGCGACGCACTAAGTTAGCCGCGGTGCGGCACTCGCGCTGGCGCTCGCTGGCATGGCGAATGCATTGGTAGTGATGCGCAAGCGATTTGAAGCGCGGTTCAGGAACAAACCAGGGAGAGGTTTGAAACCGCATGCTCTCATAACGCTGCTCCTCTTGGTGCCGGCAGTCTGCGCACAGGCCGGGCGGGAGCCTTCCATCACCGGCGACGTCCGCCCCGGCGTCAGCGCAAGCTTCAAGCACAAGATCGTGATAGAGGAGGAAACGTGGCCCTCGGCCCTTGCCGAGACGCACGCTGGAAGAGAGGTGCTGCGTCTTGAGGCGGCCGGGGGGTTCAGACTCCATGTGAGAGTGCGAACGAACCCCGACGACTACATAATCTGCGTAATCTACGTGGACGAAGGCGAAAGGCTGGTGCTCGATGAGAGCACCAGTTTCGTTTTCAGGTACGGTGGTCACGAGATTGAGAGCACCGAGATCCTGCTGACCGACGGTCCGCGGGAGATGAAGGTGTTCAGCACAAGCGAGCAGACAGTCGTGCTGACGGCTGACTCCGGTCGGTACGGCAAGGCAAGAAGTGGCGGCTACCTGGCCGCCGTCAGATTCCCTGAGAACTCGCTGCCGGCAGGATACGGAAGCTGGGTTCCAGACTCTTTCGATCTGAGAGGAGGTGGGTACCGTGAAGAGAGCTCTGGTTAGGGCGAACATCGCACTTCTCGTCGTTCTCACGTCTCCTGTGGTTGCACTCGCTGCCGACGGTGATGGCGATACGATGTTGGACTGGTTCTTCAGGCTGCTGAGATGGGCGGCCGGCGGCTGGCACGGATACTAGTCGGCCCCAGGCATCCTTCCAGCGACAGATGCAAGAGCGGTACGACAGAGCCGCCCTCCGTTAGGGGGGCGGCCCTGTTGCGTTCCAGCACCGTGTCTTGGTTCCGGTTCGGGGGATACCCGACCGGGAGCGACTAAAGGAACTTCTCTCACCGGGGTGAAGTCCTTGGTGATAACTACACACGCCGCTCCCGGCCACAATTCTGTTCTCAGTGCTGCGCTTCTGACGTGCTTCCGGCGCGCCTTCGATGCGCTTCCGGCAGGTTCGTGGCGCGCTCCTGACGAGCCTACGACCGGCTGTCCAGCGAAAGCTCGATGTCCGCGAGGGTCGTCTTCCCCAGGGTTTCCAGAACGTCGTCGCTCAGCCGAGCGAAGAGGCTGCCCAGCGGGCAGTCGAGCTTGTTGCAGAGCGGCTTGCCCACCATGCACCGCTCCACCTGGAGTCGCCCCTCGATCGCCTCGTAGACCTCGCGCGCGGAGATCTCCTTCGCGGGTCTGGTCAGCTTGAACCCGCCGCCCGGTCCGCGGGTGCCCGTAACGAGTCCCGCCTTCGCCAGCCGCTGGAGGACCTTGGCGAGGTGGGCCTCAGATGCGGAGAGGCCGTCGGCCATGACCGCGGCCGTCACAGGTGGTCCCGATCTGCTCGCCATGATGGCGGTGGCATGAAGGGCCAGCGTGGCTGCTTCCGACGCTCTTACGAGACCGCTCACTCTTGGGGACCTCCGCTCGGTGGGCCAAGCGTTGCTCGGGCACAGAGTTCGATCGCACAACATCGCAGTTGGCGTATTTCGATACCTGAATACGATAGATGGCCTGTACTGTCAACTGATTTCTGGGAGAGGGGAAGGATTTCTGAAAGGAGCACCTCCGGGTTCCCAAGGGTACCCGGAGGCGCAGTGCCAGGGGGAGAAGACTGGCGAAGTCCCAAGGCCGAGCCGCGGAGGCTCGACCGTTGGCTTAGCTACATCTGGGCGGCGCCGTTCTCCGTCTCCACCGTGATCTTCCCGATGCCGGCGTCGATGGACAGACTGATGGTCGACTCACTCTCGTCGTAGGCGTCGTTCACGAACGCGTCACCGCGCTTCGTGAGCCCGTGCGTTTTGAAAGAGCCTATGCCCGTGTCCGCCTCCACGCGTACACCGATGGAAGATGGCACCACGATTGCGATCTCGCCGACTCCGCCGTCCACGGAAGCTTCGAGGTCGTCCGTTCGCACGCCGACCAGATTGATCTTGACGTTGCCGACGCCTTGGTCCACCGACAGGTCGGTCAGCCTGAGGTCGCTGAGGTCCAGCTGGGTGTTGCCGACGCCCATGTCTATGTTGAGTTCGAGGGGAACCTCCTCGCTGAGAGACAGCTCCCACTCGTTACGGGCGTCGTCCGGGACGCTCTTGCCCTCGGCGTTCGGCTGGGTTATGGAGAGACGTCCCCTTCCGTTCTTGACGTCGTAGTCGACCGAGGGTGCCCACTCCTCGACGTTATAGGTGAATTTCGCGTCGAGAAGAGCGGGCGAGTCGCCCTTAATGCTGAGCTTGCCGATCCCTATCTCGACCTCGATGACGACGCGCTCCGCGCCACCAAGGTCTATCGTCTGCTCTTCCGTCCGTAGTTCCACCAGTTCCACACGCTCTCCGATGCAGACGCAACTAGTCATGGAGAGCAGCAGCACGGCGAGTGCCAGCGGCACTACCGTCCTTGTCACGATTGAGTTCAAGGTCCCCTCCCTCCCGCATTCATCAAAGCGGCTGCATTGCACGCTTGAACATGCGCCGCGCTTCCATAACGTATGACTCCTCCGGGACCGTCCCTGTTTAGCCAAATCGTGTCCGGCGTCCGGTTGCCGGGTGCGGCGCGGGGCGTCGCTTCTGCCGGGTGGCCGTGATAGGATGCCGAGCGATGGGATCGCCAGCGCGAGCGCCGGAACAGGGGCTGACAGTGGATCCGAGGATAGAGGTGGTAGATGGCGACATCACGACTCTCGAAGTGGACGCCATCGTCAATGCCGCCAACACGTCACTCCTGGGTGGAGGGGGCGTCGACGGCGCAATACACCGGGCCGCGGGTCCGGGCCTGCTCGAGGAGTGCAGGACGCTCGGCGGCTGCCCCGTGGGGGAAGTGCGGGTGACGAGCGGGCACGACCTGCACGCCGCGTGGGTCATACATGCCGTGGGACCAGTATGGCACGGCGGGGAGCGGGGGGAGGAGGAGCTCCTGGCCTCGGCCTATCGCAGGAGTCTCGCCGCAGCCCACGAGAGGGGCGCCCGCACCGTCGCGTTCCCCCTCATCAGCACTGGCGCCTACCGTTTCCCTCTTGCTAGGGCTTGCAGAGTAGCGCTCAGGGAGATCGAGACCTTCCTCGACGGCAACGAGGGCATCGAGCGCGTACTCGTGGTCTGCTTCGGGCGCGAGGCACACGAGGCCTGTCTCTCGGTAGCTCGTGAGCCGCCCGCTGCACCCATCCCTTGACGCTTTGAGGGGCATATCGTAAACTCGCTCCATAGGGAGTACGGCACGCGAGGACGGCCTGATTATCAGGCCGTCGGTCTGCCTGATTCCCTTTTGTGCGGTACGATTGGGAACACCCACCAAGGCCAAGGCCGGGAGCCATCGATGCCCAAGGACTTGCCCGCCGCACCCGACAGTACGAAGTCGAAGTACTGGCGCAAGCCGCTCGACGCCGACAAGGTGAAGATCCCGCACGGCGAGCTACACATCCTCACCGCTCGCTGTAAGGGTTGCATGTTCTGCGTCGAGTACTGCCCACGAGGTGTCCTCGAGATGTCCGAGGACTTCAACGCCAAGGGCTATCACTACCCAGTTGCCGAGAACGATCCTGCCTGTGTGAACTGCCGGCTATGCGAGATGCTCTGTCCGGAGTTCGCCATCTTCTGCCTTGCGGTCGAGGAGGAGGACGCGGTTGATGACAGCTGATCCGAAGGGGGTTCTCACCGGCGAGCACTACCTCGACGGCGATCACGCCGCGGCCGAAGGCGCGCTCGCGGCCGGATGCCGTTACTTCGCCGGCTACCCCATCACGCCCTCCACGGAGGTCGCGGAGAGAATCGCCGCGCGGTTCCCCCTCGTGGGGGGGCTCTTTGTGCAGATGGAGGACGAGCTCGCGTCGATGGCGGCGATTCTCGGAGGCGCGTGGGCCGGCGCCAAGTCGATGACCGTGACGTCGGGACCCGGGTTCTCACTCATGATGGAGAACATCGGGCTCGGGATCATGATGGAGGTCCCGACCGTCATCGTGAACGTTCAGCGCGGAGGTCCTTCGACCGGTCTTCCGACGTTGCCCGGCCAGGCCGACATCATGCAAGCACGCTGGGGTTCGCACGGAGACTACGAGATCATCGCGGTCTCGCCGAGTTCGCCGCAGGAGGCCTTCGACCACACGATCATGGCCTTCAACTTCTCCGAGAAGTACCGGCTTCCTGTGTTCGTGATGATGGACGAGTGCGTGGGCCACATGACGGAGAAGGTGGTGATCCCGAAGGCGGACGAGATCGAGATCGTGCCGCGCAAGTGGTACGAGGGTGACGTCGGCGACTACCTCCCATACAAGGCCGACGACGACATGATCCCGTGGATGGTGAAAGTGGGCGACGGCCACAGGTTCCATACGACCGGCCTGACGCACGACGAGCGCGGCTACCCCGTGATGAACGCCGAGTGCCAGGAGACGTGTGTCGGGCGCCTGGTCGAAAAGATTCGCTCGAGGGTCGATGACATCGTCGTCCTCGAGGAGGAAGAGGTCGAGGGCGCCGACGTGGTGGTGGTGTCGTACGGCATCACCGCCCGAGTCGCGATCCCGGCTGTCGAGCGGGCGAGGGCCGACGGCATCAATGTCGGAAGTCTGCGGCTGGTGACGGTGTGGCCGTTCCCGGAGAACCGCATCCGACAACTCGCGAAGAAGGTGAAGTCCTTCATCATTCCCGAGATTAACTACGGCCAGCTCTACTACGAACTCGAGCGGTGCGCCGGCGGCGAGGCGAAGACGATTCTCGTGCCGCACGCCGGGGGATGGGTGCACGACGACAAGGACATCTACGACGCCATCAAGGAGGGGGCGAAATGAAGAAACCTGCGGCGGCTGCTCCCGAGATGCCGCATCCCATGGAAGAACTCCTCCGGATGGACCGAATACCCCACATCTGGTGTCCCACGTGCGGGCTAGGCACGGTGGTGACCGCGTTCGCGGCCGCTCTCGAGACGCTTGAGCTGCCGCTCGACGACGTCGCGGTCGTTTCCGGAATCGGCTGCACCGGACGAGTCGCGGGATACATCAAGGTCGACTCGTTTCACACCACTCACGGCCGCGCGATTCCCTTCGCGACGGGCCTTCACCTCACCAACCCGAAGCTCAAGACCGTCGTTATCAGCGGAGACGGCGATCTCATATCCATCGGCGGCAACCACTTCATCCACGCCGCGCGCCGCAACGTCGATATCACCGTCATCTGCGTCAACAACTTCACCTACGCGATGACCGGTGGACAGGTGGCGCCGACGACGCCGCTGGGGGCTAACGCGTCAACGATGCCGTACGGGAACTACGAGCGCCCCTTCAACATCCCTTACCTCGCCGAGTCCTCAGGTGCGGTCTACGTGGCCCGGTGGTCGGCGCTGCACGTCAGGAGGCTCACGACGGCGATCGCGGAGGCGCTCGAGAAACCCGGTTTCTCCGTCGTCGAGGTCATAAGCCCATGTTCCACGCTCTACTCGCGACGCAACAGACTGGGCACGGGCCTGGACCTCATGAAGTTCTATCACGACAACTGCGTGATCAAGCACGGCGCCCCCACGCGCGAGCTGGACATTGGGTTTCAGGAGGAGATTACCGTCGGCAAGTTCGTGGACCTGGAGCGCCCGACATACGTCGACGCGATGAACAAGTGGTACGCTGGTGTCTTCGGGGACGACTACGAACCTTACGAGGGGGCCGTCAAGTGAACGAGATCAGGATCTCCGGATTCGGCGGTCAGGGCGTGATTCGGTGCGGGTACATCATCGGAAAGACCGCCTCCCTGTTTGACGGGAAGCACGCCACGCTGACGCAGAGCTTCGGACCCGAGGCCAGGGGCAGCGCGTGCAGCGCGCAGATCATAGTGGACGGCGACCCCGTGCGATACCCGTATCTCACGACGCCCGACACGGTCGTGGCCATGTCCCAGGAGGCGTACGACAAGTTCGGGTTCGACATCAGGCGGAACGGGACGCTCATGATAGACGATGACCTGGTGAAGCCCGAGGCTGCGCCCGCCGGGTGCAGGGTCTACGCAATCCCCGCGACGAGGATTGCCGAGGACCTCGGCAACAGGATCGCCGCGAACATTGTGATGCTGGGGTTCTTCACGGCGGTCACCGACATCATCTCCGTGCAGTCGGCAAGACGGGCGCTCCCGAGCTCGATCCCGCCGCGCTTCCTCGAGCTCAATGAGAAGGCCTTCGAGGAGGGCTACAGGTTCGGCAGTGAGCTGATGGGTACGGAGCCGGTGCCGCCGCCCGCCATGAGGCCGCTGACCCGCGCGTACAAGCCGTCGAAGGTCACGAAGGCCAAGGCCGGCCGGCGGGCCACCACGCTCGCGCGTGTGAACCGGGCGGACGGGAAGTTGAGGGAGAGCGCGGCCGCGAAGAAGGCCTGGAAGGTCGCGGAGAAGAAGGGCGCCGTGCAGAAGGCGGCGGAGAGGAAGGCCCTGGACAAGAAGACCGCTGAGGCCGCCAAGAAGGCCGGTGGCACCAAGGCCGCAAAGGGTGGGGCGAAGAAGGCCGCACCGAAGAAGACGGGAGCGAAGACGTCCGCTCCCAGGAAGGCCGCACCGAAGAAGAAGTCCGAGCCCGCGGCCGGCAAGTCCGCCAAGAGCACCGGCAAGAAGAAGTCCCCCGGTAAGAAGTGAGAACTGCTCCAAGGGGGTACGGATGGACAAGGGCGTTCTCGTCATCGGAGGCGGCATAGCAGGCATCCAGGCCGCTCTCGATCTCGCGAATGCGCAGTTCAAGGTCTACTTGGTCGAGCGGGAACCCTCCGTTGGGGGGAAGATGGCCCAGCTCGACAAGACCTTCCCGAGTATGGACTGCGCCATCTGAATACTCGGTCCTAAGATGATGGATGTCGGTCGGCATCCGAACATA
>DAOWER010000114.1 GCA_030638405.1 Candidatus Eiseniibacteriota bacterium
AAAAAGCAGGGCGGGATTCGCGAACCTGCTCACGGCGTCACCTCCCCGCCGCCGCCGGCCGTCCCATCCTCGTCCGAGCCGCCGCTGCCGCCGTCCGCGCCCGTCTCCCCGCGCAGCCTCGTGCGCTCGACGAACTCCCGGGCCTCCCTGAAGTCGGACCGGGCTCGCTCTTCGGAGGGGACGTGACGAGCGAACTTCGCGAGGTCGGCGTGAAGGAGGTACCCCTCGCTCCAGTCGACCTCGCCCTCATCGATGCGGGCCCCGCGCATCGCGGGCGGAAGCTCGCCTGTCGTCATATCGATGGCGTCCACTCCGAAGCGGTCCCTCAGGTAGAGCCTGACTATCTCGGTCGCGCGCACGTAGAATCCCGAAATGTCGCCGCGCCCGATGGGATCCTCGCGCTCGAGCGCGTCCAGTCTCTCGATGGCAATGAGGTGGGCGGCGATGCGCGGCACGGGC
Source organism: Candidatus Eiseniibacteriota bacterium (assembly GCA_030638405.1). Taxonomy (GTDB): domain Bacteria; phylum Joyebacterota; class Joyebacteria; order Joyebacterales; family Joyebacteraceae; genus JALGZG01. The sequence continues at coordinate 460 of DAOWER010000114.1, forward strand.
GGCTCCTCAACAACCTCCTCGGCAGGCTCCGACGTTCGGTTCCGCAGCCACCTGCGCACGAGGTAGAAGGCGGCCCCTGCCGCCGCCACGGCCAGCACCGCGACGATGAACGGCCAGACGCGGCGCGGCAGCTCGACGGGCGGCTTGATGTCTCTGGGACCGACCTCCTCGTCCTCGCGAACCTCCGGCAGCACGCTCTCAATGGTCACCGCGAGCGACTCACCGAACGCCACACCCGTGTCCCCGTCCGCGGTCACGTACTCGAACGCGAGGGCCGGGACGTGGAGCTCTCCCGTCTCGAACGCCGCGATCATGTAGTCCCGCCTCTCGACCGTCCGGTCGTTCCCGGGCACAGGCTCCGCTATGACGCCGTCCAGGACCTCGAAGGGCGCGACACCGGCGACGACGTCCGGGAACGCCACGGCGACACCGTTCGCGCGATCGACGTCGATCCGAAGGTGCAGCCTGTCCCCGACCGTCGCTACGGCGGGCTCGACGGACACCGCGATCCTGACCGGCTCGGCCTGCCCCTCCTCGGCCTGCGTCTCCTCGCCCGGCGCGCGATCGGCGGCTTCGTCCGCAACGGACTCGACAGGCGAGCACAGCACGGCAACGAGAGACACGCAGAGCAGAAGCACTCGCATACGCACTACTGCCTCCCCCGGCTCGCGACCAGCGGCCCCGCCCGTCTTGCTCTCATTCTGAAGAAACGCTCCAGCGGCTCCACGTACGGCCTATCGGTCGACACCGTGATGCGGTCGACACCCAGTCGTCGGAACATCATCTCCTTCTCCGCCCGTACCTTCTCGATCTCCCGGGCGAAGCGCTCCACGAAGCGCCTGTCGCCGGTGTCCACCACGACGCGATCGCCCGTCTCCGCGTCCTCGAGTTCGACCAGACCGACGCGAGGCAGCTCCCGCTCGCGCGGGTCGGAGACGTCAATCGCAATGAGATCGTAGCGCCTGTTCGCGACGGCCAGCGCCCTGTCGTAGCCGCTGGTCTGAAAGTCGCTGACCAGGAAGACGACAGCGTGCCTGCGCACGACGTTCGCCAGGTAGTCCAGCGCCATCGGGATATCAGTTCCCGTACCCTCGGGCTCCGAATACAGAAGCTCACGCACGACGCGCAGCACGTGCCGCCGGCCCTTCTGGGGCGGTACCACCTTCTCGATGCGGTCGCTGAACATCACGAGTCCGACGCGGTCGTTGTTCCGGGTCGCTGAGAACGCAAGGACGGCGCACAGCTCGGCCGCCAGCTCCGCCTTGAACCTCCTGACCGATCCGAATGCCCCGGAGCCGCTCGCATCGACCACGAACATGATCGACAGTTCGCGTTCCTCTTCGAACTTCTTGATGTAGGGATGTCCCATTCGGGCCGTGACGTTCCAGTCGATCGACCGGATGTCGTCGCCGGGCAGGTACTCGCGCACCTCGCTGAACTCGATACCGCGGCCCTTGAACACGCTCTGGTACTCGCCGGAAAAGACGTCGGCGACGAGCCGCCTGGTTCGTATCTCAATACGACGAATTTTCTTGAGTAGTTCCTGGGGTATCATGTATGCCGAACCCGCTACGGGACCTCGACGCTGTCGAGGATCCGCTGAACGATGTCCTCCGAGGTCAGTTCCTCGGCCTCGGCCTCGTACGTAATGATCACGCGGTGCCTGAGAACATCCATAGCGATGGCCTTGATATCCTCGGGAGTCACGTACGCCCGGCGCTCGAGAAACGCGTGCGCCCGCGCCGCCAGTGACAGATAGAGCGACGCCCGAGGTGAACCGCCGTACGCGATCAACGCACCGATGTCGAGCCCGAACTCGGACGGCTCGCGCGTGGCAAACACGATGTCCAGAATGTACTGCTTGATCTTCTCGTCCACGTAGATCTCTGTCACGAGGTCACGGGCCGCAAGAACGGTCTCCGGCTTGACGACGGGTGACGCCGTGGGCTCCTTGCCCCCGGCCATCCTGTTCATGATCTCGAGTTCCTCGTCCCTGGACGGATAGCCTACCTTGAGCTTCATCATGAAGCGGTCGACCTGCGCCTCGGGTAGAGGGTACGTCCCCTCCTGCTCGATCGGGTTCTGCGTTGCCAATAC
>DAOWER010000209.1 GCA_030638405.1 Candidatus Eiseniibacteriota bacterium
ACGTGCACCAGTCGCTGTTCAAGGGGAAGAGCAACGCGTTCTACGACATCAACGACAAGCACCATCTCTCCGCCACCGGCAAGTCCTACATCGCCGGCCTGCTGAAGCACGCGCGGGAGATCACGTCGCTGGTTGCCCAGTGGGTCAACTCCTACAAGCGGCTGGTCCCCGGGTACGAGGCGCCCGTCTACATCTCCTGGGCGCGGATGAACCGCTCCACGCTCATCCGCGTTCCGCGCTACAGGCCGGGCCACGAGATGTCCACACGCATCGAGCTTCGCTGTCCGGACCCGGCCTGCAATCCGTATCTGGTGTTCGCGGTGATGCTGGCCGCGGGGCTCAAGGGCATCGACGAGAAGCTGACGCTCCGCGATCACGTCGAGGAGAACATCTTCGCGATGACAGCCGAGGAGCGCGAGCAGCGCGGGATCGGGATGCTCCCGGGCAATCTCTCCGAGGCGATCGCGGTCGCCAGGAAGAGCACACTCCTGAAGGAGACGCTCGGTGAGGAGACCTTCGAGAAGCTCCTGAGGAACAAGACGGCGGCGTGGAATGAGTACAGAAGCATCGTCACGCCGTACGAGATGGAGAAGGACCTGCCGGTGCTGTAGGGAAACAGGCGGCGGACGTGAGGCCCTCCCCACGCGGAAGGGTCGCCCGAGTCCGCCGGCAGAGGAGACGGGATGGAATTCGGACTCAAGGGGAAGCGCGCGCTCGTCACCGCATCGTCCCAGGGCATAGGCAGAGCGTGCGCGCTCGAGCTGGCGCGCGAGGGCGCGGACGTGGTCATCTGCGCAAGGGGCACGGAAGCGCTCGCCGCCGCGCGCGATGCCATAGCGAACGAGACCGGCCGCAAGGTCGTGGCCGTCACCGCCGACCTGTCGTTCGGGGCGGAGATCGAGGAACTCATCGAGCGGACGCGAGCGGAGCTCGGCGGTCTGGACGTCCTCGTGACCAATGCCGGGGGCCCGCCCTCGGGACAGTTCATGGACTTCGACGACGAGGTCTGGATGAAGGCCGTCTCGCTCAACCTCATGAGCGTCGTGCGGCTCAACAGGGCGGCCATCCCGATGATGCGCGAGGCCCGCGGCGGGAGCATCGTCAATCTGACATCGATCTCCGTGAAGGAACCCATCAAGGGACTGGTGCTCTCGAACTCTGTTCGCGCCGGAGTGGTCGGGCTGTCGAAGACGCTCGCCAACGAGCTCGGGCCGGACGGGATCCGCGTCAACGTGGTGTGCCCTGGCTACACCGCAACCGACAGGATGACAGAGCTCATGACCGCGCGCGCGGAGCGCGAGGGGAAGAGCTACGACGACATCGCCGCCGCGTTTCACGGCTCGGTGCCGCTCGGCACGTTCGGGGAGCCCGCGGACATCGCACGGATGGTTGCGTTCCTCGCCTCCGATGCCGCCGGGTATGTCACGGGTGTCACGGTCCAGGTGGACGGCGGGGCCGTGAGAGGACTTCTGTAGGTCTCAGATTCGGGAGCCGTACCGGGAGGGAATCGGTACGCGTGAACTCGCTCAGTTTCCCACCAGCTTCTCCAGCATCTTGACGGCGCCGGCCGCGTCCTTGGCGTAGCCGTCGGCGCCTATGGAGGCGGCGAACCTCTTCGTAACGACCGCGCCGCCGACCATCACTTTACATCCGACGCCCGTTGCCCTCAGCCTCTCGATCACGACCGGCATCTGACCGACCGTGGTCGTCATGAGAGCAGACAGCGCGACAACCCCGGCGCCCTCGTCGCGGGCCGCCTCGACGATGCGCTCTGCCGGGACGTTCTTCCCGAGGTCGACCACGCGGTACCCGTGGTTCTCCAGCATGCTCGCCAGGATGTTCTTGCCGATGTCGTGGACGTCGCCCTCGACCGTCGCCACCACGACGGTGGCACGGGCGGACGCGCCCTCCCCCTTCGGGAAGAGCGGTTTCAGCTTCGCGAACGCCCTCTCAACTGTCTCGGCCGCGAGCATCATCTGCGGCAGGAAGCAGTCCTTCTTCTCGAAGCGCCGCCCGATCTCTTCGAGGGCCGGGATCAGAATGCCGTCGTTGATCGCGCGCGCCTCGAGCCCCTGCGCAAGCGCTTCGTCAACCATCGCCTCGATACCGTCGACATTGCCGTCGATGACCGCGCGCTCGATCCTCTTCTCGATCCCATCCTGCGGCCTGGGCTCGGGTTCGCTCTTGCGCTTCTTGCGGCGCTTCATGTGTTCGCGGATGTAGCCGGCAGAGTCCCGGTCTCTGAGCGTCAGAACCGACGACGCCCGGAGCGTCGACATCATGGACTCGTCCAGGGGATTCATGATGGCCGCGTCGAGCCCGCGCTCCATCGCCATCGCGAGGAAGCTCGCGTTCAGCACGCCGCGGTCGGGCAGGCCGTGGGACACATTGGATACACCGAGTATCGTGGGGAGTCCAAGCTCGTTCCGCGCCAGCTCGACGGCCCGCAGGGTCTCCGGCACGCGCTCCTGCTCGGCCGATACCGCGAGCGTCAGGCAGTCCGCGATCAGGTGCTCCCGGGGCACGCCGTGTCTGTCGGCAGCGTCCACGATGCGCCTGAGGACCGATACGCGGTCTTCCGCCGACGCCTTGATGCCGGACTCGTCCATAGCGAGGCAGACGACTCCGGCGCCGAACCGAGCCGCCAGGGGAAGCACCTCGTCCAGCTTGTCCGGTGAGCCGGTCACGGAGTTCAGAAGAGGCTTGCCGGCGAGCGCGACCAGGGCCCCCTCGAAGGCCGCGGTGTTCATCGAGTCGATGGAGAGCGGGGCTGCGATCGAGTTCTCGAGCGCCACCGCGGCGCGCGACATCATCTCACCTTCATCCACGCCGGGCACGCCGATGTTGACATCCAGCACGTGCGCGCCGGCGACGTACTGCGCCCGCGCGTCGTTCACGATGATCTCCGTCTTACCGTCGAGCACCTCCTGGGTGAGGTCCTCGCGGTTCGTCGGGTTGATCCTCTCCCCCACGACCGCGAACGGGAGGTTCTTCCCAATCTCGACGGTCCGCATCCTGCTGGAGAGCCGGAGCGCGGGGGGAACATCGCGCGATACGGGACGCACACCCCGGAGCCGCTCCCTCAGGAGCTCGATGTGCGAAGGACGGGTGCCGCAGCAACCTCCCACCAGACCTGCACCGACCGTGACCAGCTTCTCCGCGTGGCCCACGAACTCGTCCGGCCCCAGTCGGAAGACCGTCCTGCCCTCGACCAACTCGGGCATGCCCGCGTTGGGCTGCGCCAGGATCGGCGCGTTTGTCACCTGCGCCATCCTGCCGACTACCTCAATCATCCGCTCCGGCCCCGTGGAGCAGTTGGCCCCGACCGCGAACGCTCCCATCGACGCCAGGATGTTGGCGGCGGTGGCGGGGTCCGTGCCGGTCGGTGTGACGAACGTTTCGTCGAACGTCATCGTTATCATGACGGGAAGACCCGTCGCCTCGCGCGCGGCCAGAAGCGCCGCCTTCGCTTCCCTGAGATCCGTCATGGTCTCTATCAGAATGAAGTCGACACCGCCCTCGGCCAGCACCTCCGCCTGCGCG
>DAOWER010000219.1 GCA_030638405.1 Candidatus Eiseniibacteriota bacterium
AGAGAACCAGTGGTACGGACACGACGACTACAAGTGGAAGCTACTCGAGGAGTACGCGGGACGGCGCGAGCGCTACCGCGACCTCCCCGCTCTGTGCGACACCGTGCGTCAGCGGGGTCTTCTGGAATGGAGGTTGTCCGTCGAGACAGCAGTCGAGTTCTTCGACTCGCTGCCCGCGGAGCGCCACGTCAGCCTCAGGTACGAGGAACTCCTCGACAGGCCGGTCGAAGTCGTCCGGCGAATCGAGGAGTTCGGTGGCCTCGCTCCAAGCAAGGCCGTTCACAGCTTCGCGGAGGCCAACCTTCAGAGGAGGTCTCCGAGGATCGACGTCACCCACCTGTCCGACGTCGAGGAGCGTCTCGCGGGCGACCTGATGAGGCGCTTGGGCTACCTGACAACGCAGGCGACGCCCTCCAACGATTCCCAGAGCTAGCCCTTCGACGAGATTGACACTTCCTTCAGCAGCAGGTGCGGGTAGCGGTGGCTTCCGATGCCGCCCATCAGCCCGACCCTGGTCACCTCGCTCGACAGGTCCACAAGCTGGTCCTTCAGCAGCTTGTAGACGTTGCCCGCGATCATCGTGTCCTTGACGCGGCCGACCTTCTTCCCACCTTCCACCTTGAAGCCGAACGCGACGTTGCCAGCGAAGTCGCCCGCGACCAGGTTGCCCATCATGATACCCATGATGCTGTCGACGATCACACCGTCGGCGACCCCCGCCAGCAGTTCGGCGTAGGGCGTGTCCCCACCGTCCATCTCCCAGTTCGTGATCTCGGGCGCCGGCATCTTCCCGAGCTCCTTCGTCTGGATCAGACGCTTGAGCTTGAGCCCGTTACCGGTCAGCGGGAGGTCCAGCTTCGCGGCCGTGCGAAGGTCGGTCAGGAAGTTCTTGAGCACGCCGCTCTCGACCAGGGCCGTCCTCTGCATGGGGACGCCCTCGTCGTCGAAGAACGCCGAGCTGTAACCGGTCTCCATGAGTCCGTCATCGTAGAGCGACACGCGCTCGTCGAAGATGGTCTCACCCAGCTTACCGGTCAGCGGCGAGATGCCTCTCTCCACGATCGAGCCGTTGACGCCGTAGTTCATGGTCAGCATCACGTCCGCGACCGCCCTGGGCGTCAGGATCACCGTCGTGGGACCGCTCGTGACGTTGACGTTCGTCCGCCCGTTCGTGAAGTCCTCGATGGTCTCGTCGACCAGCTTCGGGCCCCCGGCGTCCATCGTGGTCCCGCCGTAGTACCCGCCGGCATCGAGCATGTTGTCGCCCTCGATGAGCCTGCCCCCGACGTAGAACTGGTAGAGCGTGCGCTCCTGTGTGCTCTCGAAACCCTCGGACGTCGCGACGCTCACCGTCTGGACCCTGCGCTTCGTTCCCGACTCCGCGTTGATCTCACCCTCGTAGTCCAGGAGCTTCGCAATGGCGTCCTCGGAGCGTTTCATCATCTCCTCGACGGAGAGTCCCTTGATCCGCTCGTCGACCAGCTTCGCGTCGCCGACGTCTGCGGCGCCCGCGAACCCGAACTCCACGCTCTCGCCGCAGGCGGACGTCGCGATCGCGTCGTCGACCAGGCGGTCCAGCCCGTCGGCCTTCGTCGTCGTCGCGTAGCCCATGCGCCCGTCCTTGACCAGCCGCAGCGCGTGACCCGTTTCCTCCGTGTTCGAGAGATTCTTGAGCTTCGAGGCCTCGTACTCCACCTCGGTCTCGAGTGAGTTCAGATAGAAGACCTCACAACGCTCGGCTCCCTTTGCCAGAGCCTTCTCGATGATCTTCTTCACGTTACTCACCTCCGATCACGACGTTCTGGATTCTGATGTGCGGCGAGCCGTCGCTGACAGGCAGCGGGAACTGGCCGCTCTTGCCGCACCCGCCCGGCCCGTCGTGGATCGCAAGATCGTCACCGAGCATGTCGATGTCCTTCAGCGTCTTGAAGACGTTCCCGGTGAGCGTCACGTCGCGGACCCTCTCGGCCAGCTTGCCGTCGCGGATCATGAATGCGGTCCCCGCGGTGAACGTGAACATCTCGCCGTTCGTCTGCCCGCCGGAGGCGGTGATCGCGTAGATGCCCAGCGACGTTCCGGCGATCATGTCGTCGAAACTCGCATCTCCGGCCTCGATGCACGTGTTGCGCATGCGGCACACGGGCGGATAGCGATAGTCGATGCACCTGGCGCTGCCGGTGGGACGCTCCCCCATCTTGCCGGCCGTCTCGCGGGAGTGCAGCCTGCCCGAGAGCTTGCCGTCTCTGATGAGGTACGTCTTCTCGGCAGGCACGCCCTCATCGTCATAGACGACGTAACCCCTCAAGCCCTTGTCCAGTCCCGTGTCGTAGACATTGAGGAACGGCCGTCCGAACTCGCGTCCCAGGACCATGACTTTTTGTAGATTCTTGTCCTCGTAGACGTTGTCGGCCTCGGACAGATGACCGAACGCCTCGTGAATGAAGACGCCGGCGAGGCGAGGATCGAGGATGACCGTGTACTCGCCGCCCTTGACCTTGGGCGCGTCCAGCTTCTCGACGGCCACGTCGCACGCCTCCGTGATCTTGCCCTCGAGCCCGAGCGCGGCGCCGAAGTCGTCGGTGGAGCCGAACCCCACCCAGAAGGACTGGGAGTCCCCGTCTCGCGCGGTCATAGCGGCCACTACTCCGCCGAGGTCGATTCGTTCCTGGTAGACCATCGCGCCCTCGCTGCTGCCGAACCAGCGCTTGTGGAACCGGTCGAAGTAGCGGACGGACGAACTGGCGATCTCCTCGTGATGGTCCAGGACCTGCTTGTTGTAGGCGCGGAAGATCTCGACCTTGCGCTCGAGGGGAACCTCACGCGCATCGCTCTTGAGATCGAGCGTGACGTCGTCGCGAATCGGGTCGACGTCCGCCAGCTGACTTCTGTCCTTGCCCACGAGTGTGGCCTGGTCTATCGCGTGCTGCGCGAACTCCTCGATGCGGTCGACGCTGTTGAAGGACGCGAACCCCCACCCACCCTTGTTGAGAGCGCGGACGTTCCCGCCGAAATCGACCTTCTTCCCGAGGTCCGTGAGCTGTGGGCCGGTGAACTGAACCCTAGACTCCTCGGTCTCCTCGATGTGCACCTCGAGGTAATCACACTGAGAGGAGAACTTCTTGAGCACCTGCTCCAATCTGTCCTTCATCTAATCTCCCCCTGCCGCCTCATGCGGGCGGCTGTTGTGGGGGCGACATCCCCGCTCGCATCAGACGCCGCCGCGTCACGGTAGCTCTATTCGTTGTCCAACGTTATCTTGTGGCTCATCTCAATGGGCTCGCGGAACGACCCGCCTACACTGCAGTACTTCTCCTCGGAGAGTTTCACGGCCTTCTCGACTTTCGCGGGCGAGAGTCCCTTCCCCTTGATGATGTACTCCACCTCAATGCTCGCGTACTTCGCGGGGTAGCCTTCGGCCTTCTCCGCTCTGACAACGACCTCCACGTCCTCGACGGGCTCGCGCATCTTCTTGAGGATCTCTACCGTATCGCTGCCCGTGCAACCGGCAAGCCCCCACAGCGGCAGCTCCGCCGGGCGGAAGCCATCCCCTTCCCCCCCGACCTCTTTGCTCCAGTCCATCCGGACGGTGTGACCCTCGCCGTCCTTGCCCTCAAACTTCCATCCACCTATCCACTTCGCCCTGACTTCCAATACGGCACCTCCCAAGGGTTCGTGTGCTCTCGCCTGTGTGTGGATTCCACAGATATCGCGCGCCCGCGACGCGCGGGCGGCGCTGGACCCGTACTCGGACCGCGCGCTGCCCTACCAGGCCGGGACCCTGTAAGCGACGCCCAGGGTCACGGCCACGGAGTTGCCGCTCAGCGGCTCGTCGAGCGTCTCGTCTTCCAGCCCTATGGTCCTGTGCCCGTAGCCGCCGTGCGTGTAGTCGGCCCGGAAGAAGCCGGACCACGAGCTGCTGTGAATGTAGTCGACGCCTATCGTGACGTACGCGCCGTACCCGGTCATCCGCTCGAACGGGTCTTCGGACTCGAACCCCGTGTCGCGCTCGATGGACATCTTCGCCCAGCCCGTCCCGACGAACGGCTGGAAGCGATACTCATCGAGAAAGGTATAGCGGGCCCCGACCTTGAGGAGATCGATGTCCCATTCCTTGTCTTCGGCGCCCGCCGTGTGATTCGTCTGGAGCATCCGTCCTTCGAACGCGATGTTGTCGGAGATACCCCACATCATGCCGAGCCCGAATCCCAGGCCCTCGGTTACGTCGTAGTTCTCCCTGTAGCCGGCGCCCGTGGCGAACAGCAAGCGCGGGAATTCCACCCAGAGTTCGGCTCCCTTGCGACCGTAGCGCGTCGACTTCCATCCGCGCCCGTGGCTCGCCGCGGACGCCTCCACCGCCGTCGCGGCGAGGATCACAGCCGCCGCGACGAGAGCGACGGCTGCCTGCGTGTGACTATTCCGCAGTCTCATTCTCGATCCACTCCCCGTATGACTTCGACACGTCGGCGAT
>DAOWER010000107.1 GCA_030638405.1 Candidatus Eiseniibacteriota bacterium
CAACAACGAGATCATCGTTATCGTGCTCGGGTTCGTCCTCCTGGCGAGCGGCATCACCATCTCCATCCATGTGTCGCCCCTCATGGCGAACATGATGATGGGATTCGCGCTGGTCAATCTCTCGCCGAAGAACAGCAGGGTCATGAGAGTCCTTGAACCTCTCTCGCCCCCCATTTATGCGGCCTTCTTCGCGCTCGCAGGAACCGAGTTGGACGTTCGCACGCTGGCGGCGACGGGCGTGCTCGGTGTGGTCTACTTGATATCCCGCGCGGCAGGCAAGTACGGAGGCGCCTACCTCGGCGCGGTTGCCGCCAACGAGTCAGCGGTCACGAAGAAGTACCTCGGGCTGGGACTTCTTCCGCAGGCGGGAGTCGCCATCGGGCTGATCCTCGTTCTGCAGGACACCGAGGCCTTCACGCATCTGCCGTATATGCGGCAGATGGTCAACATCGTCTTGGCTTCGATCCTCGTTAACGAGATCGTTGGACCCCCGCTGGCGAAGTACGCCCTCGAGGCGTCGGGGTCCGCAAGACGCCGTTCAGCAAACAGAGCAGGAGCACAGACATGAAACTGACTGATGCAGTCCCTGTCGAGAGCATCGAGATCAATCTCCGCGCACGCACGAAGGAAGAGCTCTTCGCGGAGATGGTCGCTCTCCTCAAGAAGAATCCGGCCCTCGGGGACGTCGACGAGAGCACGGTCCTCAAGGCCTTGAATGAGCGGGAGAAGACGGCGACGACGGGCGTGGGCAAGGAAGTGGGGATCCCGCACGGGAAGATAATGGGTCTGCCGCGCATAGCCGCCGCCATCGGCGTGTCCAAGCCCGGCATCGAGTACGGCTCGGTGGACGGGCTGCCGGTGCGATTTGTCGTGGCGATGGTCGCACCGCCCGAGGAGGCGCGAAACTACCTGCGTATCCTCGCGAAGGTCGCTCGGCTGCTGTCTGATCCCTCCTTCACAGAATCGCTGGTGACGGCGTCGTCACCGGTCGAGATCCACGACAGGATCAGGTCGATGGAAGCGGCGTCGACCGCCGTCACGTCGACCGAGGAGCAGCGGATGCTCCTGTTCGAGCTTCGGGACCCCGACTACTTCGAGCCCGTCGTGGAGTACTTCACGGAGGTCGGTGGCACCAGCGCGACCGTACTCGACGCGCGCAACGTCGAGGGGTTTCTGACCAAGGTCCCGCTGTTTTCAGACTTCTCCCGCGTCTTCACCGAGAGCCAGACGTTCGGCCACATCTTCCTCCTGTCGATCGACAAAGGGGCCGTCGAGCGCTTCGTCGCGGGACTCGAAGAGATAGTCGGCGACTTCGCGGAGGAAGGCCGGGGCATTGTAGTGACGTTCCCCCTCGACTACGTCAAGGGGATGCCAAGCAAGTTGGAGTTCTAGTCGCCGCGGCCCGGTGGGACTGCCGTGGGGGCTTCCGCGCCCCGAGGTCCCGGAAGCACGCTCACTTCAGAATGCCACGGGGAACCCCGTGCGCACTTGCCGAAACGAGCATCAAGTGGTATAATGAGCGCGCGCGCAGCAATGCCGCGCGTTTCCGCACTTCCCCCCCTGCCCGACGGAAGGAGTGCACGCTTGCGCCTCATTGCCGCCGCATGTCTCAGCTGCCTGTTGGCTGTCTCCAGTCTGTCGGCCGCTCCTAAGCACACAGAGGACGCCGCTCTCATGCTCGCCCCTCCCGCCAGGGACAGGGCCTTCCTGTTGTGGCATGACGACAACGAGAGCGGTGGGACGGGTTGGACGCACGGCGACAACACAGCTACGGCGACTCCCCACTTCCACGTGGACACCTACTACGCCTGGCCGGGTGGCACGTACTCGTACTGGTGCGGCGAGCTCGATCCTGCCCTCGCGGGCGGAGACGGCTACGGCAACGGGTGGGACGAGCGGCTCCGTCTGCCGCTGCTGGACCTCAACAGCCCGCCGGCCACCTACCCGGTGCTCACGTTCAGGTACAGACACGACTCCGAGCCCGATTACGACTACACCTACGTTCAGGCCGAGAGCCTGGGTGGCTTCGTAAGTCTGAACCGGGGCTACGACGGTTCGAGCGGCGGCTGGCAGGACATCGGCGTCTACGGCTTCGTCCTTGTCGGCTACGACAACCCGCTCGCCGTGCGCTTCCGCTTCGTCTCAGACGCCGCGTACTCCGACGAGGACGCGGTCTACGATTCCGATGCCGGCGCCTTCCACGTCGACGACATCCAGGTCTTCGATTACTTCGGCGGCCACGTCTACTTCTTCGATGACGTCGAGGACGGGGTCGGGCAGTGCACCGCCGTCCTGCCGCAGGCCGCGGGGGACTACTGGCACATCGTCGAGAAACGGTGCTCGGCGTCCTCGGATCCGCACTGCTGGTGGTGCGGTGACGACGCGGACACGACGCTCATTCCACCCGGGCTCGACAACTGGCTGATGACGCCCGTCATCGATCTCGCGGGCGCGTTCGCGACCACGCTGCGCTTCATTCTGCACGCCGAGGTCCCGATGGTGGATGACGATTACTGGACCGAGGAAGTCACGATGGACGCCGGCGACACGTGGTATCACTCCGGCACGTACTGGGGCGATTACGGGTCGTGCGCGGGGTGGAGCTTCAGGGCCATATTCTACGGCATCGACCTCGTCCCCTACGTCACGTTGGAGGACTATTTCGCGTTCCGCCTGACCATGCACACGACCGACAACGGATGTGGTCCGGGAGCTGGCGGCGGCGCGGGCGTCGTGCTGGACGACGTGTACCTGGAGGGGTATGTGACGCCCGTGGAGGCGAGCAGCTGGGGCAGAGTGAAGGCCATGTATCGGTAGCAGACAGAAACAGGGCAGGATCCGGCGCCGCGGAGGAGCCGGGCCACCACACAAGGGAGGGACCGGTGTTCAGATGCGGCGGATTGGCTGCAGGCATAGCGCTCATGATGTTCGTGGCAGCACCGGCGGTGTGGGGAGCGCAGGGTGAGACCATCCATCTCCTCACCCACCCGTTCAACCCGGTAGAGGGTGAGCCAGAGGTCAACTCGTGGCTGCGCGCCGAAGAGCCGTCTCCCGGGGAGAGCGGCTACTACCTCGTGCAGCTTGCCGGAGCCTCTACGCCGGAACGCAAGGCCGCGGTGGAGGCGCTCGGGGGCGAACTCATCGCCTACGTGCCGGATGACACGTGGATCACGAGGATCGAGGGAGGCCGGTCAGGATCGTTGCTCGATGCGCCGGAGGTGGCGTGGGTCGGCGCGTTCCATCCTGCCTACAAGATCTCCCCCACCACAGGAACGCACGAGTTCAGGAACCCGAAGCGAGCAGGTGATTCGCTTCTGACTCTGCACGTGCGCGTCTTCGAAGACCTCGCGGGCACGGCGCTCGTAATCGAGCGACTCGGTGGCGAGGTCCTCGAGATGAGCGACGACGGATTCCAGAAGCTGCTCGTGGTGCACGCCTCCAGGCAGATGATCAACGCCATCGCGCGGGTGCCCGAGGTCTGGTGGATCGAGGAGAAGCCAGAGTTCTACGTCATGAACGACACCACGAAATGGGTCGTTCAGTCGAACGTCAGCGGCGGCACACCGATCTGGAACCACGGAATCCACGGAGAGAACCAGCTCGTCGCAGTGATGGACTCGGGGCTGGACTACAACTCGTGCTGGTTCCGGGAGGCGGGCGGAGCGGTCCCGGGGCCGTCTCACCGCAAGGTCGTCGACTACACAGTCTACGGCGGCGGGGTCGCGTACGACGGATGCGACACGGGGCACGGCACGCACGTCTGCGGGACGCTCGCGGGCGACCAGTCGTACATCAACCCGGGCAACTACGACTACAACGGCATGGCATATGAGGCCAAGCTGATGATGCAGGACGTCGGCGCAGACGACGACTGGGGATGCACGGTCGGCGAGGTCCAGATACCGACCAGCCTCACTTCCGCGTACACCAACGCCCACGCACTCGGCGCGCGCGTTCATTCGAACTCGTGGGGCGGCTCAGAGAACACTTACGACTCGTACTGCGTGAACATCGACAGCTTCATGTGGAACAACCCGCAGTTCCTCGTGGTCTTCGCGGCCGGCAACGCGGGACCGAACAGCAGCACGGTCGCGTTCCCGGGCACGGCGAAGAACTGCATCACGGTCGGCGCAACACGCAGACCGCCGGACCAGGACGTGATGGCGGGCTACTCTAGCAGAGGGCCGGCGCACGACGGGCGCTACAAGCCTACAGTAACGGCGCCTGGCGGCGAGGCCGGCTACAGCTACGTCAATTCGGCTGACAACGATCCGGGCAACCCGCCCGCGCAGACCTGCAACATGGTCAGCAGCCCGTTCCAAGGCACGTCGATGGCAACCCCGGCGGTCGCGGGTCTCGCGGCCCTCACGAGGCAGTACTTCGAGGAGGGGTGGTTCCCCTCGGGCTCGGCGACCCCGGGAGACGAGCTCACCCCCAGTGCCGCGCTGGTCAAGGCGGCCATCGTCAACTGCGGGACGGACATGGCCGCCGCGGACGTCCCCAATCACAACGAGGGATGGGGACGTGTGCTCCTGAACGACGTCCTGTATTTCGGCGGTGACGCGATTGAGTTGAAGCTGGCCGACGAGGCCGGCGGCGTCTCCCACGGGGGAACGAGCGACTACTCCTTCACGGTGGACAGCTCGTCGGTGCCGCTCGAGGTCGCGCTGGTGTGGACGGACTATCCGGCGACCATCGGCACGGGCGCCGCGCTCCAGAACGACCTTGACCTGACTGTCACCGCACCGGGCGGGACGCAGTACCTGGGCAACGTCATGAGCGGCGGACAATCGATCCCGGGGGGCTCGCACGACATCAGGAACGTCGAGGAGGTCGTGCGCCTGAACGCACCACCGGCTGGCGCCTACACGGTGGCGGTGGACGGAACGAACGTGCCACACGCCCCGCAACCATTCGCGCTGGTCGTCACGGGATCGTTCGCCAACTGGCCGCCGCAGACCGGCGTTGAGGATGACCCGGTGGTGGACGGCAGGGCGTTCAATATCGAGGGTATCTCGCCCAACCCGTTCAATCCCGCCGCGAAGATCTCCTACACGCTCTACCCCGTGGAGCCGGGCCAGGCGCACGTCACGCTTCGGGTGCTGAGCGTGGACGGACGCGTCGTCAGCACGCTCGTCGACAGGGTCCAGGACCCGGGCCGTCACGAGGTCGTGTGGAACGGCACGGACGCGGGCGGCTTCCCGGTCGCGAGCGGCATCTACTTCTGCGTCCTGTCGTACGGCGGAGAGAGGGACACCAGGAAGATGACGCTCCTGAAGTAGCGGGTCGCGCGACAACGGGCGCTGCAGCGAAGGCCAGCAGCACAAGCACGGCTGCCGGTACCTACATGGAATGCCTCGTGTCGGTCCCTTCCGCTATCATGCGTGCGTATGTCGCACCGAGAAAGCTCACCGTCTCTCAGAGCGCCTCACCGGCAGGCCGTGCTGCTTGCGCGCTCCTGCGTGAGAGCAGATCGTGCACCACGTACAGAATCCCGGGTGTCGCCACGATCGCCGCGATGGGGAGGATGTTGGGCATGAAACTCACGTACGCCCACCATCCGAACAGACACAAGATGGCGAGAACGCCCCCCACCAGTTCCCAACGGAAGGCGAGCGCATACGCCACGAACACACCGAAGGGGAACATCGCGAGTCCCAGCCACTCCTTGCCAGACGGCACCGCTTCCCCCGTGGGATTGACGAAGTTGACCACGATCACGAAGGCGAGGATGGCGACGAATAGCCCTCCTGTGATGCGCGCGCTCCACAGCAGACCTCGCAGACTCCGTTCCGCCCGTTCGATTGGCTCGGTCGAATTCGCCGAATCGGTCGGCTCGGTCGAATCGGTCATGTGGTTGCCCTCCATCCGCTGCTCCTAGTCGAGCTGCTTCATCAGCACCTCGACCGCGCGCTCCAGCTGCGCGTCGGCGCCGTCCAGTGACTCCTCAGGCACCGCGTCGACCCTGACGTCGGGCTCGATGCCCCAGTTCTCCAGGTTCTTCCCGGCAAGGTCGTACCAACCCGAGCCCGGCACCCGAAACATGGTGCCGTCGATAAGCGGCACGTCATTGGTCCCTATCACCGCACCGAAGGTCGGTGTCCCGACAACCGGCCCGAGTTCCAGCGCCTTCCATCCCATCGGGAAGATCTCGGCGTCGCTGTAGCAGCTCTCGTCTATCACGAGCGCGAGCGGCATGGTGTAGAGTTCGAGCGGGTTGTAGGAGGGCGGCCTTCCGCGCGACACGGTGTATCCGTACACTCGCCTGTCGAGGTAGCGCAGGATCTCGTCGTGGACCGAGCCGCCTCCGTTGCCGCGGATGTCCACGATGAGCCCGTCCCTGTCCTTGCCCTGGGCGAAGAGGTCCTCCTCGAACTGGAAGAGGTTGCCGGTGCCCATGCCCGCGATATGCAGGTATCCGAGCCTGCCTCCGGACAGCCTGTCTACTTTCTCTCTGCGCTGCCGCACGCGGTCCTCGTAGGCCAGCCTGCGGACTGAGCCCACTGGCCGGATCCGTAGCTCGCGGCGGTCCCTGCCACCCGCTGACGATGCTACCTCGATCAGGATCTCCTCGCCGGAGGTGTCCTCGAGCAGCGCGTGGTAGTTCTCGCCGGGCGCTATCTCATGCCCGGCGATAGAGAGGATGTAGTCCCCGGCAACGATCTGCACGCGCTCGGCAGGGCCGTCGGGTATCACCTTCCTCACACGGACACCGGGCCCGTCGTACCGTTCGTCGTGGTAGATACCGAGCCTTCCCGTCGACACGCCTCCGCCGCCCCACTTGTAGATCCCAAGGTGCGACGCAGACAGCTCACCTAGCATCTCCCGCACGACCGCACGGAACTCCTCCTCCGTATACGCCGCCATCGCCAGAGGCTCGTACTTGTCGCGTATGGCAGGCCAGTCGACGCCGTGGAACTCGGGGTCGTAGAACCCGTTCCAGAGCAGCCGCCACGCCTCTGTGAACATCACCTCCCGCTCTTCGGGGATGTTGACCGTCATCCTGACTGAGAAGCCGACGGAGCCGCGGCCGGTCACACCGCCCGAATCGGGGTCGATGCTGACGCTTGAGATCCTGCGTCCGTCGATGTAGTAGCAGGTCGTGCCGTCCTGGTCCCAGTGGAGCTCCGTCGGGTCGCTTCCGCCCTGCGAGACCTGCGTCAGGCTGCTGCCCTTCCAGTCGACCAGCCACAGGTTGTCCCGCGCGAGGCTTCGGTCGCGGAAGGCGTAGTAGTGCCCGTCGGGCGTCTGGGCATAGAAATCGTAGCCGCCGCGCATGTTCATGACCGTGATCGTGCGCTCGTTGATGCGGTCGAAGTCGATATCCACAACGACGCTCGTATCCTCACCCTCGCCCTCTTCTCCGTCTTCCCCGTCGTCGGCCGCACCCTCCTCTTCGTCCTCCGCGTCCTCCTCGCGCTCCTCGTCGGTCTTCCAGTAGTCGTCCTTCAGAAGCCAGATGTACTTGAGCGCGTACTGGCCGTCGTCGGTCCTCGACGCGAACGAGAGGCGCTTCCCGTCGTCGGACCAGTGGGGCTGGAAGTCATCGTTCGGATGGTCGGTGACGTCGACGGGCTCCCCGCCCTCCGCGGGCACGATGAATATGTCCTCCTTGTGGCCCATCGTCGTGCGGGAGAAGGCGATCCACCGCCCGTCGGGCGACCACGCCGTGTGCAGGATGCCGGGTTCCTCGACGAGCTGGCTCTGGTGCGCCCCGTCCGTGTCCATCGTCCAGAGGCGCCTGTCGCCGCGCATGTAGGTGATGGCATCGCCCTCGGGAGAGACGCTCGGTGAGAACTCGTCCTCCGAAGAATCGGTCAGCCGCGTTGTCTCGAACTTGAGTGCGTCGGAGAGCAGCGGCTCTTCCTCCTCCGCCGAGGTGACGGCGTAAAGGTCGTAGTCACCCGTGCGATCCGATGCGAAGACGAGCGTCTCACCGTCCGGCATCCAGACGGGGTCTTTCTCTCTCGCGGCGGTCTCCGTCACGCGCCTGGCGTCTCCCGCCTCCCCCTCCTCGAAGGGACAGACGAAGAGCTCGCCTCGCACGACCACGGCGAGCTGCGTCTCATCCGAAGAGAACGCGAACTGCATCACACCGTTCGAAAGCGTCAGGATGAGATCCTCGTTCCACTTGAGGTCGCTCGCAACGGAGATGACCACCTCCGTCGATTCTCCATCGGGCAGTCCGAGCTTCCAGACGCCCGCGTCCCACTCGTACACGATGAGCGAGCCGTCCTCGGAGATCCTCGCCATCTGAATGCCGTCGTGGGCGTGGTGAGTCACCTGGAAGGGGCCGTCCACGGCCTTGGGCTTTCCGATCTCTCCCGGCGCCGGTAGATCAACGATCACTTTCCAGATGTTGGCCACGGAGTCGGCCCGCTCGGACATGAAGTAGAGCGAGCGCCCGTCCGCGCCCCACATCGGCCTATCGTCGTTGTAGAGAGAGCGCACGATGCGGTAGCTCGGGCCGCCGTCGATGGCTCGAATCCAGATGTCGCGCGCGGCGGCGCCGTAGTAGTGCTGGCGCCACCAGGGGGTCCTGCCGCGGACGTACGCGAGCCAACGTCCGTCCGGCGAGACCGACACGTTGTTGCTGCGGTCGAAGAGCACCCTCCGGGGCAGGCCGCCGTCCGCCGAGACGCGGTAGAGGTTGCTCTCGAGCGTGTCGCGGTAGGACGTGAAGAGCAGGCCGGCGCCGTCGCGGTCCCAGCACTGAGGACTGTCCCAGGAACTGTGCCACGTCAGGCGCTCGGGCACGCCCCCGCCACGCGGGATAACATAGATATCGGCGTTTCCGGCCCTGTCGGACGCGAACGCGATGCGGTCGCCCCCAGGCGACCACAGAGGGATGTCGTCGTAGGCCTCGTGCACCGTGAGGCGCGTCGCGGCTCCGCCGGCGGACGGGACCGTCCACAGGTCCCCCATGTACGAGAACGCGATCTCACTGCCGTCCGGCGAAGGGGCCGGCTGCCTGGCATTGAGGATGCCGGCGCCGGCGGAGCAGGCGAAGGACGCGGTCAGAACGATCACTGCGGCCACCAGTGCGACGGTGGCTGCGCGCTGCGCGCCTCGGTGGCCCGGCGCCTCTTCCGGCGTGGTCATCTGTGACAGGGCGTAACGGTTCGACATCGGCTCTCCCCGCGGCCGCTTCGAAGGCCGCAACGTGCGCCGGCCCCGTGTGTACCCGTCTCCGGGCTCCGGGGCCCGCTCAGGCTCTAGAAATACTCCACTGTTCTCTCGTTCAGGTGGCAGGCCTCGTTCCATTTGAGCATCACGAAGGCGCCCTCATTGAATCCAAAGACGGAGTAACCGGCGTTGTCCAGGTAGAACCTCCAGAAGTAGCCGCTCTCCATGCCCATGAGCGCGCCCGCCAGGAGCTTGGCCACCGACCTGTGCGACACGATGACTATCCTCGAGTCCCCGTGCTCGTCCACCAGCTCGAGCGTGCGCGCGTACGCCCGCTCTCTGACGTCCGCCAGGCTCTCGCCTCCCGGAACCCGCAGAGCGTCCGGGTCTTCCTTCCACAGGCGCCACAGCTCCGGCTGCTCACGCCTGACGCGCTCCTTCTCCCTGCCCTGCCACTCCCCCAGGTCGATGTTGTTGAACGCGGGGTCCACAATGGGCCCAAGACCGTGCGGAGACGCCACGGCCCGTGCGGTGTCCATCGCGCGGATCATCGGGCTTGCGAACACCGCGGCAACGGGCGTGCCGGACAGCGCCGCCGCGACCGCTTCCGCCTGCGTCCGACCGCGCTCATTGAGGGCGACATCGGCGCGCCCCCTGAACACGCCTGCCGTATTGAGCTCTGTCTCACCGTGGCGTACGAGGACGATCTCCGTCATCGGTCGGGTGTTCTCCTGTGGTTGCCGGCTGGTCGTATGTCCGATCGCCGGCAGAGCACGGCCGCGCGTCCGACCGTGATAGCGGTCGCTCGCGCAGGAACCGGCGACCATCACCTGGCTGGAAAGAGGAACTCCACGGCGCGCGGGAATCGCGCCGCCCAGGCGCGTTCGTTGTGGACCGCTCCCTCGTCTTCGACGTAGCGCAGGCGATGCGGGATACTCAGACCCTTCTCCATCAGTATGTTCCTGGCGCGGCGGTGCTGCTCTATGATGTCCGGGACCTCGTCCTCGTTCCTGTCCGACTTGTCCTCGCCCGTGCCCATGTCCAGCCACACCTTCACGCCGGGGGGCGGGTCCAGTTCCTCAAGCATCGTGAGGATCTGCGAGTTCGACCACCAGTAGGCAGTCGACATGGCGCCCACTTTCGAGAACACGTCCGGGTGGGTCCACGCGATGTAGAGAGACGCGATGCCGCCGAGCGAGGAACCCATGATCCCCGTGTACTCGCGCTCAGGAAGCGTGCGGTAGGTCGCGTCGATGTACGGCTTGAGCTCGTCCACGATGAAATCAGCGTAGCGGGACGCGCCGCCGCCCTCTCCGCGGCCGGCGTCCTGGGTCGGCGTGTACTCGAACTCTCTCTCGCCCGTGTTGTCTATCCCAACGACTATCAGCGGCTCGACCTGACCCTGCCCTATCATGCGCTCCAGCGTCTCATCCACGCCCCACTCAACGCCGATGAAGGAGGTCGCGGCATCGAAGAGGTTCTGACCGTCGTGCATGTAGAGCACCGGATACCGCCGCTCCTCGTCCTCTTCATAGCCCGGTGGCAGATACACCAGCACGGATCTCATGTTCCCGAGTGCGACCGAAGGGAACTCCTCATGATGTCTGATGTCGCCGACCACGGTGTAGATCTCCCTTTCCCCCGAGTAGTCGCGCCAGTTCAGGACGAAGATCACCACCGTCTCGTCACCGAGGACGTTGTGTTCCCGGTCCGGGATCTCCTCGAACCACCGTCCCTTCTCGACGGTCTCCCACGAACCCCTCGTGAACTTGTACTGGAACTGGAGACCCGCGGGCAGGATAAGAGTAATCGCATAGGTGAGATCGCCTATCTTCCCCAGTTTGACCTTCCCCGGATCCCACGGACCCAGCGAGGAGATGTTGCCCGCGATGAAGACGCTCGCGTCCGGAGGTGTGTCCTCCGGAACGAAGACCTTGAACGTGACCATCGCGTCGCGTGCGTACGCAGCGACCGGAAGAACGAGCACCGCGGCCACCACCAGTGCCAGCAGTCGAGCACCCGCCGAAGAATTTCTTATCATGACGCCCTCCTGCGCACAGCCACACCGTGTCCGACGCTTGTGGTGCCGGTTCCGTCACATGTCCTTAAGGAGTTGAACCAGCAGGAACGCCAGCACGGCTGCGATCGCGGTCCCCCATCCGAAGTACGCCTTGCTCACGACGCGGACGTCGTCGATCTCGAAGAAGGCAAGCCGCTCCCGAACTACGATGTCGACGCCCCGTACTTCCACCGCCCTCCCGATCGGAGTGCCGTGCAGATAGACGATGTCCACTCCGTTGCTTCTGACGACGGTGACGTGCGGGCTCTTCGGAACGGAGCGATCGACGATCAGAACACCGTCCTCCATCCCGATGAGCGTGCCGGAGACGGAATCGCCCGAGGTCAGGACAACGCGCACGGTGACTCCGGGCTCTTCGACGAAGTTCTCCGGCGTCGTGCCGGCGCATCCGGAGAGCATCGTCATGAATCCCACGAGGATACCCGCAATGAGGATGCGCGTGGTGGACCGGGTAGATGCGTGTACACCGCGTGCGGTTCCGTGCGCTTCCGTCACGAGAGTCTCCGTACTCATAGAACGAACCCCAGGGTCGCACCGACGGCCGGCCCCAGAAGATGACTCAAGATCGAGGAGAGCGACCGCTCTCCCCTGCTTTCATGGAACGTTGCGGAGACTATGTCGACGGTCTGGAACGTGCGATGCACGACGGCCACGCGCTCGCCCTCGTCCGTGTCGACGCGGACGAACCGGCCCGGCACGCGCTCAGTACCAGAGTAGAGCGCCTCGTCGCCCCCGCGCTCCTGGACCCGGACGTCGCCCTCGATCGCGTGTCGCACGGCGACGACCAGCGAAGCGGCATCGAGCGAGATGACCTGGCCGGTTACCTGCTCGCCGTCCGATGTCGTCAGCCTGACCCCGACCGTCGCTCCGGATGGGCCCAGTTCCGCCAGCGAGACGTGACGCGCACAGCCGCTCGCTGCAAGGCCGGCACAGACGAGCACCACCCAGGCAACGGCCGGCACTCCGACGCGTCCTTTTCCGGCGACATCTCTGAATCCGAGTGTCATTAGTATGCAACCTCCCAGACCGCGATTCTATCTCATCGAGGGCCTTCAGGGAAGTCCCCGGAAATCCCTTGCGCCGCCCGCGTTCACGGCGGTAGATTCACCCGTGGCGGCGTGGTGGCGAGAGCGCCGGGCTCTACGGCCGCCGGACCGCGCGTCCTCATGCAGACACAATCGATCTTCAGGAGTTCGCCATGACCGGAACCGCTGACAAGAGTCGAAATCGCTGGTGGGCGCTCGCACTGGTCGCGGCGATCGTGACGCCGGTCTTCACGGTCCTGTGGCTCGGAGTGACACTGACGTCCGACTTCGAGAAGCTGCCCACGGCCATGGTCAAGATCATCTTCACGATCGTCGCCGTCGGCACGGCGGCACTCGGGATCAGATGGAGGACGGCGGCCGGCGCGGGGCTCCTGGCCGAGCTCCTCGTGGTGGTCGCGTGGATGCTGATCAAGGCGGACGTGTACTCACCGACGGGCCTCTTGCGAACGTCACTTCTCCTGGCCGCCCCGCTTGCCGTCTCCGGCGTCCTCTACGTCCTCGCCGGAGGGATGGAAGCCGGAACCTGGCCTCCCTCACGATTCCGCAAGGGAGAGTGACGGCGCGACGCTCACTCCCCGGCGACGAGACTACCCGCGCAACGCTCACTCCCCGAGAAGCTCCAGTATCCGATCTCTCAGGACAGGAACCAGACACTCACGATTGCCCGTGTTGACCCGCAGGATCTCGACGTCAGGACGCGCGCGCACCGAGTCCAGAAAGGGGTTCGTCCTGTCCTGGATCGTGCCTAGCACGGGCTTCGGCGAGTCGAGGGCGCGGCCGACCGCTTCCTGAAACGCCGTAGAGCAGAGCTCCATCCGGCCGATCTCGTCCATCACGACAATCTTCGAGTGCTTCAATGCCTGATCGACGGCGCGCACCCCCACCCTCTCGAGGTCCTCGCAGTTGACACCGTACTTCCCGACGCGGAAGGAGCCTTCGTGGTCAACGTGGGCCAGCACGCCGCTGTCACCGTGCAGCCCGATTATTGAGAAACCCACCCTGCGGTCGCCATCGAGCACCTCCGAGGTGTAGAAGCCGCCGGCGTCGACGTCCAGAGCACCGAGCACGCGCTCGATCAGCGTGGTCTTGCCGATGCCGGGGCGCCCCGTGACAAAGAGGTTCTTCCTGAGCGTCGTCACCGTTCTTCTCCCTGTTTTTCCGGAAGTCCGTGTGCGTCGTCGCCCTCGCCCCCGACCGCGTGCGCCTTCCCACCGCACCCGCGCCCGCCCGACCCCCCCGCCGGACCCGAGCACTCGCTCCAGCCATTCGCGCGCGTGCTCGACGTGAGTCGCGGCCCAGTAGACCCGGCCACACGAGGGACACCGTGAGAAGCGACTCTGCGTCGCAAAGACGTACTCCGGCACCCTCTCCCTGACCTCCGACGGGGGCGCGTCCTCGACCTCGACGTTGCAGATGAGGCACCGCGAGAAAAGCCCGCCACCGGGCGAGATGTGAAAGGCCCGCGCGGTCTGCAGGAGCTGGTCCTCCACGTGGTCGCTCTCGATCAGAAGCACGGTGATGGGAAGGCCCGTGTCGGCCACCTCGTGGTCGCGCGTCAATATCACTCTGCCCTCACGCAGGGCGACCATCTTGAGCTCGCTGTCGTCGATGTCGGGACGATATTGAGTGTCGAGGCCGAGCATCCGGAGCGCCCGGGCCAGGCGCCCGAGCATGGCGTCCGCAATGAACGTCGGTTTCTCGTCCGTGTCGGCCATGAGACCTCTTGCAGGTCCGGGTGCTCAGAACTCCGCGAGAATCCCCCGGTACAGGAGCTCGAGCGTCTGTGCCATGGCACCCGTCCATGACGGCGATCCGACGACGTGCAGCACGCCCATCGTTTTGCTCAAGCGGGTGTGACCTTCTGTCCCTCGGGACTCGCATCGCGGTCCTCGTGGCCGCCTTGTGCGTCATCGCCGCGAGAGCCTCGGTCGCCGCGCGCGCCCGCATCCAGCAGCCCACACACGGCCTCGAACACGCGATCGACCGTGACGTTCACCATGCACAGGAGGCGATCCTGCGCGCACGTCGACGCGTCGCAGGGCCGGCAGTCAAGGCCGTCCGCGTAGACCGGGATGAAGGCGGCGCCCGGAGGGTGCCACCTGGCGACAGGCGTCGGACCGTGGATGAACACACCGGGCGCTCCGACCGCGGCCGCGACGTGCATGGGGCCCGCGCTGTTGGTCACGACAGCCTCCATCAGCTCGAACGCCGCGGCGAGAATGCGTACGTTGCCGGGACTGCGCACAACCAGTGGCGCGGCCCCGTCCCACTCACGCAACTCCGACACGGCCCTCGCCAGGTCCTCCTCCCTCGGACCGAGGAAGAAGACCGGTGTGACGCCCGCCTCCAGCTCCAGTCTGCCCGCGAGCTCGACGAACAGCCTGACGGGCCACCGCCGAATCTCGCGACTCGCACCGGGGTGCAGTCCGACCAGGCGGCCGTGTTCAGGCAGGGCACCGACTAGCTCCCGTGCGGAGCGCCGCTCGTCGTCCGTCAGGAAGATCTCAAGCTCAGGCCCAGCGGGGGGCACGCCCAGAAGCTCCAGCACCGCGAGATGCTCATCGACCTCATACGCGGTGCGGTCTCGCGCCCTCTTGTGCGTCAGAAGGAAACCTCGGCCCTCGCACGAAAGACCGGCCCGTACGGGGGCGGCGCCCATCAGCGCGATGAGCGCGCTGCGGAAGGAGGTGTGCAGCACGAGCACGGCGTCGAAGTCCCGGGAGCGAATCCACGAGGCCAGTCGCATGACTCCGACGAACCCCTTGCGCTCCCTGCCGACGAGCGGCAGGAGCTTCTTCACGTAGGGACTCCCGACGAGCACCGGCGCCGACCCGGGGCGCACCATGACGGTCACGTCCGCCTCCGGCCTCGCCTTCCCGATCGCCCGGAGCAGGGGCGTGATCACGAGAAGCTCCCCGATCAGCCCAGTTTCCATCACGAGGAGCCTGGGCTTCTCGGGCAGCTCGACTGGTGCGCGCTTCCTGAATGCCACCGGAGCAACCTCCGCGTCAGCTGGTGACCTAACGCCACTCCCCCCGAGGCTGAACATCACCGATAGGAACAAGCCGCGCGCATCCGACGCACACCGAGAGAACAGCAAGACAGAGCAGGAGCAAGGCTCTGGTGCGGAGAACTCGAGTGGTGCTTGATGATGTTCGCGTCCATGTTGGCACGGCGGGTTCAACCTCCTTCCGGACCATTCTATCCCATATGCCACGCGCCGCAAAGGCCGACAGCTACTCGCCCACCGGTCTGGCACGCACGTCACTTCTGCTCGCCGTTCCGCTCTTCGTGTCGGGAATCTGCTACGCGCTGGCCGCCGGGATGAAGGCCGGGACGTGGCCCCCCGCGAGATCCAGAAGCGACGGCTGAGTACCGTCTCCCGCCCAGAGCCTCCAGGATCATGAACTCCAGTTCTGTGACCATTCGACCGACGCCGAACAACTTCCTCGCCCGCTTGATGGCCGACGCCCCCAGTCGCGCAGCGAGTTCGCGCTCGCGAAGCACCCCGAGCACAGCCACGGCAAGAGCATCGGGATCGTCGGGCGGCACGACAAGCGCGTCGATGCCGTCCCTTACCGCCTCGCGCGTCCCCGAGACATCCGTGGCGACGATCGGCGCACCGACAGACATTGCCTCCAACAACGTGTTTGCCATGCCTTCGTTGCGCGACGACAGTGCGTAGACGTCAGCGGCTGCCAACATGTCTCTGACATCACCTCTGTGACCCGCAAAGACGACACCGCCAACACCGGCGCGCGAGGCGTGCTCCTCGAGGCTGCCGCGCCTCCTTCCGCCGCCCAGTATGACCAGCCTCGCCGCGGGGACCTCGCGACCAACGGCGGCCATTGCATCGATCAGGACGTCGAAGCCCTTCTGCCGGTTGAGCCGCCCGGCTGCCATTACGACCGGCGCCTCGGGCGCCACACCGAGGTCGCTCAAGGCCGCCCTGCCTGCGTCGGCCGAAGCGGCAGACGTCTCTACACCATTCAGGAGCACACGGACCTTGTCCGAATCGAGCCACTTGGACTGCTCAAGCCCGTCGCGGATGGCGAGAGAGTTGACGATGATGAGATCGGCCAGCGTCCCGAACGCCGTTCTCGTGCTGAAGTCGTCCCGCAGTCGTCGCCTCAGTCCCAGTCGAACGACGACGAGAGGTCGTCCGGGGCCGCGCCGCGCCACCGGCAGATCTGCCGACCGTCCGGTCAGGCGGCTCCCCAGCCGGGTCAGTCGACCCGCCAGCTCGTCCAGTCGACCCGCCAAGCCGGCCGCGACTCCTCCCACCAGGTACTCGCGACGCCGCGTGAGCACAACAGCGTCCGGCCGGAATGCAAGGAAGTGGTACGCCAATGAGGCGAGTCCGACCGGACTCCAGTTACTGACGAAGGGCGCGCGGCGCCCTTTGAGGCCGCGCCTCGCGAGCTCCTTGCCGACTGTGCCGCGGCTCCACAGGACCGCAACGTCGTGACCGCGTCCGGCCAGACCCGCCGCGGTGGTCAGAGCCCACTTCTCGTTGCCGCCCCATTCGGGCGCTGTCACGCAGAAGACAATCCTCATCTCAGCAGCTCCGCGACGGGCGCCTCACCCACGACGGCCCCACCATCCCGGTTCGCCTCTGTCAGCTCGATGATCTCGACGTCCCTGCGCGCGCGCACTGCGTCCAAGAAGTCGCTGGTCCCAGGCATCGCCGTCATCCCCGCTTCCATCAGGGCTCTGGGTCCGAGAGTATCCGCCGGTAGAGTCTCTCGGTCTCATCAACCATGCGCTCGATGGTCAGGTTCTCGCGGACGAAGCGAGCGCCGCTCGACGCGAGTGTCTCTGCTAGCGCGGCGTCATCGAGCAGGCGCCCTATCGCGGCTGCCAGCGCACCGGGGTCGTCCGGCGCCACGAGGAGTCCCGTCTCGCCGTCGGTGACCAGCTCGCGATTGCCGCCGACGTCGGTGGCCACGACGGGCCGTCCCACGGCCAGCGATTCGCGCACCACTCCGGACAGCCCCTCGCCGGCGCGCGGCGAGTTGACGGAAACATCGAGGGCAGAGATGAGATCTGGCACGTCGGTCCGGTACCCCGCCTGCACGACCCGTCCCGTCAGCCCAAGCTGCTCTATCATCGCGGTCATCTTCTCACTCGTGGTGTTGTGGCCTGCCAAAACGAAGCGAACCGTGGGTCTTTCAGCAGCGAGGCTGGCGGCAGCTTCAAGAAACGTATCGTGACCCTTCCAGCGGTGATAGAAGTTCGCGATCTTCCCAACTACCTTCACCTCTCTCGAAATGCCGAGTTCGTCCCGGAGCTTCCCACCGTCTAGATCGCCGGCAAAGACGGACGGATCGGTACCGCTGTATGTGACCGTGATCCTGCCTGGATCGACCCCGTAATCTACAAGCACGCTCCGCACTGCCTTCGATACTGCGACGAACTGAGTGACACGGGGGCTGCGGTACTTGAGGCGGCTACCGAGGTTGTCTTTGGGGCGGAACGAGACGCGTCTGGTAACGACGCAGGGGCGCCGCGTCAAAGACGCCGCGACAAGCGCCACAGAGTGCGCGTGAGAGGCGTGCGCGTGGACGATGTCCACGCGGCGGGCGACGATGTGCGCAGCGAGCCTGGCTATCGCCGCTGGATTGAGCTCGGATCTGAGCTCGATCGGGATGATGTTGAGCCCCTCGGCCCGCGCCCGATTGGCGAGCTCTCCTCCCGGGGGCGTCGCGAGCGCGACCTCGTGGTGGTGCTTGGAGAGACCGACGAGGAGGGCGAGCACCTGGGCTGAGCCACCTCCCCAGGAGGGGCACTCGGCGGCGTGCAGGACCCTCATGCGTCCCCCTGACGCAGTACCCTCATGCGTCCCTCAGGCGCGGAAGCCGGGCTGAGACGGCGTCGAGCGCGTGGTCGACGGTGACTCCCTCGAAACACAGGAGGCGGTCCTGAGAACACGTGGTCGAGTCGCAGGGTCGACACGGAACCCCGTTGGCGAAGAGGTCGGTGTGTCTGGGGTCTGGAAGGTGAGCCCGCTCGACGAGTGTCGGGCCGTGTATGAACACGCTCTCCACCCCGACGGCCGACGCGATGTGCAACGGGCCGCTGTCGTTCGTTACTACGACGTCCGCGGCTGCGAAGACGGCTCCGAGAACTCGGATATTCGGCGGCTCGATGACCGAGGGCTCGGCCTGCCCGTTCTCTCGGTACCACTGCCTGATGGACGCGATGGTCTCGCGGTCCACGGGGCCGGCCAGGTAGGCGATCGACGCTCCCACTTCGTTCGTGAGCCTCGCTCCGAGTTCGGCGAATCGCTCGGCCGGCCACCGACGTATGGGCCAGTTCGCGCCCGGGTGGATACCGACAAGAGGACGCCCAGGCAAGGCCGAGAGCAGTTCCGCGGCCTCGCCACGCTCTTCGTCCGTCAGGAACATCTCGAGCTCGTGGCCGCTCGGGGGAACCCCGACCAGGCCTACGACCTTGAGATGCTTCTTCACCTCGCTCTCGCTGGGCCTGTAAGGAGCGCGATGGGTCAGGAGAAGGCCCCTCCCCTCGCTCGAGAGCCCGGCCCGCACGGGCACGCCGGCGAGAGCCGGAACGAGCGCGCTTCGGAACGACGGCCTGAAGACGAACGCGGCGTCGAACCTCTGCGCCCGTACCCAGGACGCTACCCTCAACATGGAGAGAAAGCCCCGCCGATCCTCCTTCCGAAGCGGAAGGAGCCGGTGAATGTTCGGACTCCCGACCAGAACCGTTCCCGAGGCGGGCCGAATGAGGACCGTCGTGCGCGCACGGGGATACGCCTCCCGAAGCGCGCGCAGTGCGGGAGTCGTCACCAGAACGTCGCCGACGAAACCCGTCTCGACGACGAGGAACTTCGGCTCCTCGGGGAAGTCCGGTGTGCCGCCCCGCATCCTCGCCATCCGCTCCCTCCTACGCGTCGTCCGACTTCACAAGATCCGCCCGGACCGAAACGCCCTCCACATCCGTGGCCACGAAGCCGTCCCCGGCCTCGGCGACACGCTCAATCACTTCCGCGTTCGAGACATCGCGGAGCTCACGAGCCATGGGCTCGAGCATCTCCCACGCCCGTGCGTCGCACGCAACGCTGAGCGTTTCAACGGGGGCCGCGACGGAGACCTTGTTTACAGACTTCACCTTCCGCATGCCTTCTATGACCGCAAGAGCGATACGCCCCGCCTCGAGAGCCTCGGGATCGTTCCACTCGTCCGGCGGCTCGGGCCACGCGGACACGTGTATCGACTCGACGTCCTCGCGCTTGGCGAAGAAGAGCGAGTGAATCTCCTCGGTGATGTGCGGCATTATGGGCGCGAACAGCTTGAGCGACCCGAGAAGCGCCTGATAGAGCGCGTACTGCGCGCCGCGCCGCCCGGCCTCGTCGTAGCCTTCGTCTCCGTAGAGGCACTTCTTGGCTATCTCGATGTAGTTATCACAGAGATCGTGCCAGAAGAAGCGCTCGCCCGCCTCGAGCGCGCCGTGGTAGTCGCAGACGTCGAAGCTGCGCGTCGCCTTCGCCATGGCATGGCTCAGTTCTGCCAGGAGCCACCGGTCGGTGACACCCAACGTCCTCGGCGCGTCCGGGTCGTAGTCCTCGAGCCGCATGATGGCGAACTTTGACGCGTTCCACAGCTTGACCACGAGCCTGTGCCCGGCATCGAGCGGTTCTTCGACGAGAACGGTGTCGGTTCCCAACCTGGTCGCGCTGGCCCAGTAGCGCACGACGTCGGCGGAACGTTCCGCGACGATGTCGCTGGGAGCGGCGCCCGTTGCGCCCTTTGACTTGCTTATCTTCGCTCGGTCCGGGTGCAGCGTGTGCCCGGAAATCATGGCCGTGCGCCAGGGGATCTTCCCCTCGTTCAGCACGCCCTTGACCACGGTGTAGAACGCCCACGTCCGGATGATGTCGTGCGCCTGTGGGCGAAGGTCCATGAGATACTCGGGGCCGCCGTCGACCCCCTCCTTCTTGAAGCGCTCGACACGGGAGTCCTCTTCGCCCCACCCGAGGTTGATGAATGGAGTGCAGGACGAGGTCATCCAGGTGTCCATGATATCGGTCTCGGGCTCGAGCTCGCCGCCGCACTCGGGGCACGTCTCGACCGGCGGGTCTGCGACGGTCGGGTCGACGGGAAGCTGCGACTCGTCGGCGAGCACGACCTCTCCGCACGACTTGCAGACCCAGAGCGGGAACGGCACGCCGTAGTACCGCTGTCTGGAAATGCACCAGTCCCACGCGAGGTTCTCCACCCAGTTCCGGAAGCGGACTGCCATGAACTCGGGGCACCATTGGACCTTCGCGCCGGCCTCGAGAATCGCCTCCTTAATGTCCAGCACCCGGACGAACCACTGCGCGGCAACGGAGAATTCGATGCCCGTACCGCACCGCTCGTGGACGTTCACGACGTGCGTGATGGGTCTCTGTCCGCGGAGGCGACCGCTCGTCTCCAGGTCCCCAACTATCTTCTTACGCGCCTCGCTGAGCGAGAGTCCCTCGTAGCCGGGCGCGAGTTCGTTCATGCGACCACTCTCGTCGAAGACGATGCGCGTGCCCAACCCGTGCTCCTGCCACCACGCGATGTCCGTGGTGTCCCCGAACGTGCAGCACATGACGAGTCCCGTCCCTTTCTCGGGATCGGCCTTCTCGTCGGGCATGATGGGCACTTCGTGGCCGAAGATGGGGACGGTCGCGTTCTTACCGATGATTGCCGCGTAACGCTCGTCGTCGGGATGCGCGAACATGCCGACGCACGCGGGCAGAAGTTCCGGACGTGTGGTCGAGATGATGAGGTCCTCATCTCCCAGGCCGAACGCCACATCGTAGAAGACGGAATCGTGCTCCGCGTCCTCAATCTCCGCCTGCGCGATGGCCGTGTGACACTCGGGACACCAGAGCGTCGGCGCTTCCTTCCTGTAGACTCGGCCCTTTCTGTAGAGGTCGAGGAACGAGCGCTGCGAGATGCGCTGCGAACGCGGGTCGATGGTCGAGTAGTCCTCTTCCCAGTCGACCGAGAGACCCAGGCTCTTCCAGAACGCGATGAAGTCCACCTCGTACTGCTTCGTGAGTTCGAGACACATCTCGACGAACTTCTCCCTGCCCACCTCGGTCGCCTTGACGCCCTTCTCCTTCTCGACCAGTCGCTCACTCGGGAGTCCGTTGTCGTCGAACCCGAACGGGTAGTAGACGTTGTGCCCGCGCATCCGCCAGTAGCGCGCGACCACCTCGGCCTGCACGTAACTGAAAACATGGCCGATGTGTATCTTCCCGGACACGGTGGGAGGCGGCGTGTCGATGCTGTAGATGGGGCGGTCGGGGAACTTGTCGAACTTGTAGATCCCCTGCTCCTCCCAGTGGCGCTGCCACTTCTGCTCGGCCTCAGCGGGCTTGTACTTCTTAGGGAGCTTCATGTGTCGTCCTCTCAGGCTTGCGCGTTGTCGGCGGGGGCCCGCAAATGAAACGGGCCCTCTCGCCCCATCCAGGGAACGAGAGGACCCGCTCTTGAGTCCGTCCCGCGGTACCATCCCCGATTCCCGGGCTGCGGCCTTCCTGCCGCCGCGGCGCCGGGCGCTCGATTGGGGCTGTGACGGGCCCACCCGTCCGTGCTTACTGCGACCTTCGGGGCCGGCGCTCGGGATCGAGCTGCCGACGCACCGCCTCGGCCGATTCAGCACGGCGGCTCCGGAGCGACCTTCGGCCGGCGCCTTCCCGGGGCTCTCTCAGCCACGGAGCCCCTCTCTCTTAGGGCGCGTTCCGGCCTACTCTTCTCCATCACAGCCTTTGACCGCTATTCGACTGTCTCAACCAGGGCCGCGGGTCACCGCGGCCGAGGCGACGATACTACATCATCCCACCCATGCCGCCCATGCCGCCCATGCCGCCTGGCGGCATCGGAGGCTCGTCCTCCGGCATTTCGCTGACGAGCGACTCGGTGGTCAGAAGGAGCGCCGCGATGCTCGATGCGTTCTGCAGTGCGATGCGGACGACCTTCTTCGGGTCCACGATGCCCGCCTCCAGCATGTCGACGTACTCGCCGGTCTCGGCGTTGAAACCGAACGCCTTCTTGCCTTCTTTCGCGCGCTGGACGACGAGCGAACCCTCGTAGCCGGCGTTCGCGGCGATCTGGCGCATCGGCTCCTCGAGCGCGCGCCTGACGATGTTGACGCCCATCCGCTCGTCGGCGCCCTCGATCTCGAGCTTGTCGAGCTTCGCGATGCTGCGAAGCAGCGCA
This sequence comes from Candidatus Eiseniibacteriota bacterium, assembly GCA_030638405.1. Taxonomy (GTDB): domain Bacteria; phylum Joyebacterota; class Joyebacteria; order Joyebacterales; family Joyebacteraceae; genus JALGZG01. The sequence goes on from DAOWER010000107.1 coordinate 22,470, forward strand.
ACACCCCCGCCTGCAACAATGCCCTCTTCCGCCGCGGCGCGCGTCGCGTGGAGCGCGTCGTCCACGCGTGCCTTCTTTTCCTTCATCTCGAGCTCGGTCGCGGCCCCGATCTTGAGAACCGCAACGCCGCCCGCCAGCTTCGCGAGGCGCTCCTGCAGCTTCTCCTTGTCGTAGTCGGACGTGGAGTCGTCGATCTGATGCTTGATCTGGGCGATCCTCGCGTCAATGTCGCTCTTCTTCGCCGGGCCCTCAACGATCGTGGTGTCGTCCTTCGTAATGATGACCTTTTTCGCCGTCCCGAGATCGGAAAGCGAGAGCCCTTCGAGCTTGAGGCCCAAGTCCTTGGCGATGAACGTCCCGCCGGTCAGAACCGCGATGTCCTCCAGCATGGCCTTGCGGCGGTCACCGTAGCCCGGGGCCTTCACGGCCACGGCCGGAAGCACGCCGCGTAGCTTGTTGACGACGAGCGTGGCCAGCGCCTCGCCCTCGACATTCTCGGCGATGACGACCAGCGGCTTCCCGGACTGCGCGACCTTCTCGAGCAGCGGGACCAGGTCCTTCATGTTCGTGAGCTTGTCCTCGAAGATGAGGATGTGCGGGTCCTCGAACACCGCCTCCATCGTCTGGGCGTCCGTGACGAAGTACGGCGAGATGTAGCCGCGGTCGAACTGCATGCCCTCGACGACCTCGAGAGTGGTCTCGATGCTCTTGGCCTCTTCGATGGTGATAGTCCCGTCGCGGCCGACCTTGTCCATCGCGTCAGCGATGAGCTCACCTATCGTGTCGTCGTTGTTCGCGGAAATGCGCGCAACGCTGAAGATCTCGCTCCTGTCCCTGACTTTGCGGGACATCTTGTCGAGTTCCTCGCAGACGACCCCGGTCGCCTGCTCTACGCCGCGCTTGACGTACATCGGATTGGCGCCGGCCGTGACGCTCTTCAGGCCCTCACGGAAGATCGACTCGGCGAGAATCGTGGCGGTCGTCGTCCCGTCACCGGCGACGTCGCTGGTCTTCGATGCTACCTCGCGCACCATCTGCGCGCCCATGTTCTCGAAGCGGTTCTCGAGCTCGACTTCCTTCGCAACCGTCACGCCGTCCTTGGTGATCCTGGGTCCGCCCCACTTCCGGTCCAGCACGACGTTCCTACCCTTGGGACCCAGCGTGACCTTGACGGTGCGGCTCAGCTGCTCGACACCCCGGAGGATGGCCTGCCTGGCCTCCTCACCGTAG
>DAOWER010000264.1 GCA_030638405.1 Candidatus Eiseniibacteriota bacterium
CCGGAATGTCGTCGCCAGGGAACTCATACTCGCTCAGAAGCTCTCGGACCTCCAGCTCCACAAGCTCGAGAAGCTCCGGGTCGTCCACCTGGTCCGTCTTGTTCATGTAGATGATGATGTGAGGTACCCCAACCTGACGCGCCAGAAGTATGTGCTCACGCGTCTGAGGCATCGGTCCGTCAGCAGCGCTCACCACAACGATCGCTCCGTCCATCTGAGCCGCGCCCGTGATCATGTTCTTCACGTAGTCCGCGTGACCGGGACAGTCAACGTGCGCGTAGTGACGCTTCTCACTCTCATACTCCACGTGACACGTCGCGATCGTGATCCCGCGCTCACGCTCCTCCGGCGCCTTGTCGATGTCGTCGAACGCCATGTACTTCGCCAGACCACGCTGCTCAAGACACAGCGTCATCGCAGACGTCAGCGTAGACTTCCCGTGGTCAACGTGACCGATCGTCCCTACGTTGACGTGAGGCTTTGTCCTCTCGTACTTTTCCTTCGCCATCTTCGTTGCTCCTTGAAAGCCGTGCTTCCCTCTCTAGTTATGCCTCGTCGCATTCCTGAGGATCACCCCGGGCGCCGAACGGGCGCTTCCGGGCATCCCCTCAGCCATCTATGTCCAACCCCAGCCCGCCAGGATCTGCTCCTGTTTCTCGCGCGGGACCTCCGCGTAGCGAGAGAACTGGGTCGTGTATACAGCTCGTCCCTGCGTAAGCGAGCGGAGCGCCGTGACGTAGCCGAACATCCGGCCGAGGGGAACGGTGGCGTCGACGATCCTCGACTCACCGCGCACGCGCGTGCCCTCTATCCTGCCACCCCGGGCGTTCAGGTCGGCGATGACCTCGCCGACGAATTGCTCGGGAGCGACCACCTCCACGCTCACTATGGGCTCCAGAAGCACTGGGTGGGCCTTCGTGGCCGCCTCCCTCAAAGCGATGGAGCCCGCCGCTTTGAAGGCCATTTCGCTCGAATCGACGTCGTGATAGCTCCCGCCCAGCAGCGTCACCTTGACGTCGACAACGGGATACCCGGCGACAATCCCATTCTCGAGCGCGCTCATGACACCGCTCTCGACAGCCGGGATGAATTCGCGCGGTATCTCCCCGTCCCTCACCCGGTTCTCGAACTCGATCCCGCCCTCGGGTCTGGGCTCGACGCGAAGTCTGACGTCACCGTACTGCCCCTTGCCACCGCTCTGCCTGATGAACTGACCAGACGCTTCGGCCCGCGCCGTTATCGTCTCGCGGTACGCGACCATCGGCTTGCCGACGTTCGCTCTAACGCCGAACTCGCGCATGAGCCGGGTTGTCAGCACCTCCAGGTGCAGCTCACCCATGCCCGAGATGATCAGCTGGCCAGTGTCCTCGTTGGTGTTCATGACGAAGGTCGGGTCCTCCTCGGCCAGCTTCTCGAGGGACTGGCTCAGCTTGTCCTCGTCCGCCTTCGTCTTGGGCTCGATGGCCACCGACACGACCGGCTCGGGGAAGGTCATCGATTCGAGGACGATCGGCTTCTTCGGGTCGCAGAGCGTGTCGCCCGTGCCCGTGGTCCTGGGCCCCACGACTGCCACTATCTCGCCCGCGCTGGCCGTGTCCAGGTCTTCCTGCTTGTTCGCGTGCATCAGGAGTATCCGACCGATCCTCTCCTTCTTGTCGGTCCGCGTGTTCAGGACCTGCGTGCCCTTCTTGAGCGTTCCGGAGTAGACCCGGAGATACGTCAGCCTGCCCACGTAGGAGTCGCTCGCGATCTTGAAGGCCAGTGCCGCCAGCGGCTCGTCGTCGCCGGCCCCACGCTTCTCTTCTTTGTCGGTGTAGGGATTCGTCCCCACGACCGCCGGCACGTCCACCGGAGACGGAAGATACCTGACGACCGCATCCAGCACCTGCTGCACGCCGACGTTCCTGAGCGCCGACCCCGCCAGCACCGGCACGATGGCTCCCTTGAGGGTCGCCTTCCTGACGCCCTGGTAGATCTCCGCCTCGGAGAGCGGGGACCCGCCCACGTACTTCTCCAGGAGCTCGTCGTCCGCCTCGGTGGCGCTCTCGATCAGGCGCTCCCTGCGGCGCCTGGCCTCATCGAGAAGCTCGGCCGGGATGTCCTCCTCGGTGAAGGTCGCGCCCTGTGTCGCTTCATCGAACGTGAGCGACTTCATCCGGACCAGATCGATGATGCCGCCGAAGGTGTCACCGGTCCCGATCGGCACGGTCACCGGCACGGGATTCGTGTTGAGTCTCTCGACCATCATCGTCAGCGCGTTCTCGAAGTCGGCCCCGACACGGTCCATCTTGTTGATGAACGCGATCTTCGGGATCCCGTAGTCCTCGGACTGCTTCCAGACCGTCTCGGACTGAGGCTCGACGCCCCCGACGCCGCAGAACACAGCGACGGAACCGTCCAGCACCCTGAGAGAACGCTCTACCTCCATCGTGAAGTCCACGTGCCCGGGCGTGTCGATGATGTTGATCCTGTGGTCCAACCAGTGGCACGTCGTCGCGGCCGATGTGATGGTGATGCCGCGCTGTCGCTCCTGTTCCATCCAGTCCATGGCAGCGGCGCCGTCGTGCACCTCGCCCATCCGATGAACCCTGCCGGTGTAGAACAGGATCCGCTCGGTGAGTGTGGTCTTCCCCGCATCGATGTGGGCCATGATGCCTATGTTCCTGACCCGCTCAAGCGGACACTCGCGTGCCATGTTCCTCTTCCCTGTTCCGGGCCGCCTGGACGGCCTCGCGGGAGGAGAGGTAACAGTCCGTTCGATCACACTGCCGTGTGTGCCGATTCCTGGCGACTGCTGCAAGACTCCCCCCATGACGGTCTGACCACTACCACCTGTAGTGCGCCAGCGCCTTGTTGGCCTCGGCCATTCTGTGCGTATCGTCTCTCTTCTTCAGGGCCGCGCCTTCCTTCTTGAAGGCCGCCACGAATTCTCCCGCCAGCTTCTCGGCCATCGTGTGCTCCGAGCGCTGACGCGCGAACCCGATGAGCCA
>DAOWER010000032.1 GCA_030638405.1 Candidatus Eiseniibacteriota bacterium
GACCGCGGGCGGGAGAACAGGGCACCGGGAGTGATGGAATGCTGACGGCATTCCTTACCTCCGGTGCCCTTTTCTCTGTTGACTCCGAATCGGCGGCGTGCTAGAGCCGTCAAGTCCGCCCGGGCGAAGCTGACAGCGAAGGCGCGGGATCAGGGAGCATCGGCAGGCGGGCCTGTCAGATGTAGATGCGACCAGCGAGGCCCCTATCGGGAGATCGCCATGGATTCCTGCCGTAGCCACCATGCCTTTGCTCTGGTGTTTCTGGCCCTGTTCGGGCTGCTCTTCTTCGTCTCGCCCGCCTGGGTCTAGAGCGCGGCATCTTCGAACACAGCACCGAAGCATCGCGAGCCACCCCGTCTATCCAGTCATCAAGCTGCTGCGCCGCTCACGGTTTCACCCTTGACATGAGCAGTGGGTGGTGATATTCTGAGTACGAATCAGTCAAGCTTCACCCGGGGACGTTCAGGATGAAGCGCTCCACCCGGGTCGAAAGGTAACGCGCCGGACGCGGCGCGCGGAAGGAGGGGAGTCATGAGGACGTTTGTCACAGCCGTTGTGCTGGTGGCCTTCGTGCTGCCGGCCGGAGCATTCGAGATCTTCGAACTCAACGTTCCCGGTCGAGGGTACGACCCGAGCTGGCCGCCGGACGGATCGTCGTGGCACACGATCAGGCCGCCTGAGGCGTACTGCACAGACGGGCTCCAGACCGACCACGACGACCAGAACGGCGACGGCGTGATCGACCCGTGCGAGAACATCCAGATCGACGGCGTCTGGAAGCACGTCGAGTGGATCGGGCCGACGATCACGATCTTCAGGCCCGGCGCGCGGGAGCCGGTACTCGTCGAGCCGATCGAGGGGTCGAGGCAGACCCAGTACCACATCATCTTCCCACCCGAGGCGTTCTGTGTGATCATTCACACGGACCAGCCGATAGTCCAGGTGTGCCAGTACATCCAGATCCTCGAGCCTCCCGAGTATGCCGGCGAGTGGCACGTCGAGGAGATCGATACCAACATCCACACCAACGGCGGCAGCCCTGTGGAGCATTCGACGTGGAGTCAGATCAAGAGCTGGTTCCAGAACCTGATCAACTAAACGATCGGGTTTCGGTTAGGCAGAAGAAAGCCCGCCCGGTGCAGGCGCCCCGGGCGGGTTCTCTTTGTGCGGCGACGTAGCGCCACCTCCCTGCGATTCGACCAGCTTCCCCCCCAGGCTCCGCCACTCGTCCAGACCGCCATAGAACCGCTCGACGTAGACGAACCCGGCCCGGGCTGCCGCGGTCGAGGTCGCGCGGCTTCTGATACAGTGCTCGCCATAGCAATAGGTGACGACAGGAGTGGACGCCCTGTCCAGCTCCGGCCAATACTTCTCGAGCCTCACATCAAGCGAGTCTGCGAAATAGTCCGAGCGAAGGCTCGCAGCGCCTCCTATGTGACCGCGCGCGTGGTCCGCGGGGTGCCTGACGTCAAAGAAGGCGAAGTGTCTCGGCGGAGCGTTTGGCCTCAGCCAGTGCCGTGATTTGCCGAGCCGATGCTCGAGCTCCTCCGCCGTCACTGTCCTCACGATGGGGAGATAGGGATCAACCGCCCAGTCGCGCCAGCCTCCCGGGTAGAAGCGTACGCGTGCGATGCCGGCGCGACGCAGCAGGAAGTAGCCGAGCGGGCCGTCTCCCCACGCGTCCTCTCCCCACGGGCCGGAGTGTGCGTCGCTGCCTCTCCCCCAGCCGTGAATCACAAACTCGTCGGTGAGGTCGATCGGATTGGCGGGCCGCGGACCGAGCTTCGAGAAGGACGACCAGGTCTCGGGCGGCTCGAGGAAGGTCCCGTCCGGAGCGAAGAACGTGGTGAAGTCGAACGGCAGAGCATGTGGAACGTGCCCGACACGCGCGAGCGTACCCCAATTCTCGCGCTCGATGTGGCCGCGCCAGGCATCCGGCCCACGCGCATCGATGATCTCGACGCCGGGCTCTCCGAACGAGCGTCTGACGAACTCGCGCGTAGCGAGGACCTCGGAGTCGGGCTCCCGCGTCCAGGTCGCCCGCGGCCGCCTCACGTCTCCTGACGCCAGCTCGCGTCCGGCCGCACGCCACCCCACGACGCCCCCGTCAAGCACGGCAACACGGCGCGCCCCCGCTGCCTCCAGGAGCCAGAAGAGCCACGCGGCCTCTCCCGAGTAGGACACCTCGCCGCAGCACACCAGCCGCTCCCGCCCGGACAGACCCAGCCCGCCCAGAACATCCGGAAGGCGATCCAGCTCGGTAGGGGACTCGACATCGGGAGCAAGTTCAGGAGGGAACGATATCGCACCGGGCACGTGTCCGGTGAGATACAAAGCGGCGGGTCTGGCATCTATGATGACGACGTCTCTCGTGTCCAGGCGACGGGCGAGCCAGTCGGCCGTCACTGTGACGTCCGGATAGTCGGGCTCGGGCACGGGCTCACGCTCGGGCCACGCCTGGGCGAGAGCCGTGCCGGGCAGAAGAGCGAGCGCAAGTGCGACCGCGACGGCGAGAAACAGGATCTGCGCTCGCGGGTCTGCTCGCAACCCTCGGGTCCGTGTCACGGCGCTCCTACCGTGGGTCGGAGGAACCGTGTTCCGCCCGGTCATGTTTCTTCCTCTCCGTCCGAACGGCCATCATGATGCACCAGGCCAGGCCACCGTAGAGGACGATGCCCACCGCTATGCTCGTGATCCATGCTGAGAGCGACATCACATCTCCTCTCTTTCCCGCTTCGTCCCGGGAATCGCGGTCAGTATCGCGGCGACGATGATGATGAGCGCCACCACGGACCATCCGCCGGCAATGAGCGCCCAGGTCGGGTAGCCCTCGTATGGTGTCTTGAACTCTTCGACCACGTTGGCGACGAGTGCCCACCCGAGCGCCAGCGGCGTGATCCACTTGATGAAGAGGTCCCACCACCAGCCGATCTGGAAGTCCGACACCTCGTTGATGTAGTCCCTGAGCTTCTTCGTGCCGTAGAACCAGCCGATCGCGATGCACTCGAGGAAGCCAATGACGACGAGCCCGTAGTTGTTCATCCAGTGATCGACAATGTCCAGCCAGTAGAGACCGGCGCCGGTCGCGAAGAGCAGGCCGACCACGAAACCGAAGAGGCAGAAGCCGCCCGCCGCGGCATTCTGCGATATGTTCCACTTGTCCCTGACCCCCGCGACAACACCTTCCACGATGGAGAACGCCGAGTCGATCCCGAGCGTCAGGAGTGTCAGGAAGAAGGCCGCTGCGATGAGGGGCGCGGCCGGCATGAGGCTGATGGCCGTCGGATAGACGACGAACGCGAGCCCGGGTCCGCCCTCAACCACCTGAGCGATAGGCACTCCCTGTGCCTGCGCGAGATAGCCCAGGATGCTGAACACGGAGAAGCCCGCGAAGAACGCGAAGCCCGCGTCCGCGAAGCTCGTGATGAACGCGTTGTTGCTGATGTCCGAGCGCTTCGGCAGGTAGCTCGCGTATGCGGTCAGTATCCCGAAGCCGAGGCTCAGCGAGAAGAAGACCTGAGCGTACGCCTGAAGCCACGTCTTGCCCGAGAGCAGCGCGGAGAAGTCCGGTGTCAGATACCACTTCAGACCCTCCATGGCGCCGGGGAGCGTCACTCCACGTATGAGAATCAGCAGCGTGAGAAGCGCCGGCAGCGGCACGGTGAGCATCACGACCTTGCCTACCCGCAGCACCCCCTTCTTGATGATCCAGTAGATACACGCCCACGTGGCCGCGAGACCGATGAGGACGGGCCACGAGATGACGCCTATCTCCCCGGGTCCGGAGGTCCTTCTGAGAACGTGTGCGAAGAACGCCGCCGCGTTCTCAGAGCCGCCGGCCCAAGGCTGTGTGAACGAGAAGACGAGGTAGTCCCACGACCACCCCATGATGACGGCGTAGTAGAAGGAGATGGTGGCGCCTACGCCCAGGGCCCACCATCCGATCATGGCGAAGGGCTTCTTGATCTTCCCGAGCGCGCCCGGCGACGATCCCTGGAAGTACTGACCCACCGCATACTCGAGGATGACGAGCGGGATCCCGGCGGTGATGAGCGCGACGATGTAGGGAATGAGAAACGCGCCACCACCGTTCTCGTAGGCCACCATGGGGAAACGCCAGAGGTTCCCCAGCCCGATAGCGCTGCCGACTGCGGCCATGATGAACGCCGGCCTGCTCGCCCACCTGTCACGATGAGGCATGGACTCCCTCCTTCTTGAGAACTGCCTGCGAATCGCTGCCAAGCCCCGCGCGGGGACCGCCTACCCTCGTGAAACTGATTGGCTGATTGCGCCGATTCAACCACCTGCGCGAGCGCAGGTCAAGCCCGGCTGGGCACGGGTTCGGACAGGCGCGTCCGGGCCCTTCCTTCTCGGCCAGCATGGTCGTGTTCCCTGCCTGCCCCCCGTGCTCAGACATGCGGCGCGCCTGTCGCCGCGCCAAACTGCGCGCGGGGGGCAGGCAGGAAACACCACGTACAGAAGAAGAAGGGCCCGCGCTTGACAGCCCGGGCCCCTCCATCACAGCATCGGCCGCGCTCGCGCGCAGCCGGAGCTGATCCCCAGAGAATCATTTCAGCAGCACCATCTTTGTCGAGTCGTCGAAGCCCTCCGCCTCCATCCGGCAGAAGTAGACGCCGCTGCCCACCTCGACCCCGCGGTCGTCCCGACCGTCCCACACGGCCACGTGGTAGCCCGGACCGACCTCACCGTCAACAAGCGTGCGAACGAGACGGCCCGCAACGTTGTAGACCGCAAGACGCACACGCGACTCCGTCGGAGAACCGTAGCTCAC
>DAOWER010000263.1 GCA_030638405.1 Candidatus Eiseniibacteriota bacterium
CGCTGCTCTCCGAGGGCCATGTTGTACTCGTCTGTCCCGCGCTCGTCGCAGTGTCCCTCGATGAGGACGCGGGCGTCAGGGTACTCCTGCAGCCACGCTGCGATTCCCTGGAGCGTCGGGACGTCGCTGTCAAGAATGCGATACTGGTCGAACTCGAAGTAGATGTCCGCGAACGCCTTGCTCAGGGGCTCGATGTAGATGGTGTCGTCGGGCACGTCGTCAAGGGCGATGTCGCCCTCCACGATCCCCTCGATGTCCTCGGCGACCTCCGGCTCGATCGTGATGTCCTCCATGACCTCTTCCTTTGAGCCACATCCCGAGAGCGGGAGGGCGAAGACCACGGCGACCGCAATCACGACCAGAAGAGCAAGAACCTTCTTCATTCCGTTCCTCCTTACAGAAACTCCCCTCACGTTGACAAGCTAGAACGACCAGGCGGGGCTCAAGTAATCTCCCCCACCGCTCGTCAGCCTCAATGGTTCCTGTTCGTATATGTCCAACATATAGAGGTTCGACTTGCCTCCCGACATCATGCTGTAGACGAGGTGCCGTCCGTCGGGAGCCCAGGAAGGATCTTCCTTGTTCTCCCGACCCGTAGTTAGCCGTACCACCTCCTTGGTCTCAACGTCAACGGTACATATCTGGTATACGCCGTCCACCGTGGAAGTATATGCTATCAGATCGCCCTTGGGCGACCAATCAGGAGACGTATTGTAGCTCCCGGTGTAAGTCAGGCGCTCCGCCGTCCCTCCGGCCGAGTTCATAACGTAGACCTGTGGGGAGCCGGACCGGTCCGAGACGAACGCGATCCTGCGCCCGTCCGGCGACCAGCAGGGAGATGACTCCGTGCTTCGCCCGAACGTCAGTCTCTTGGGGTTCGTGCCTTCCGCCGTCAGTCTGTATATCTCCGTGTTCCCGTCCCGAGACAGTGACATGGCGACGTCCCCGCCGCGCGGCGAGACCGCGACGAACGCGTTCAGCCCGGGAAAGGACGTCAGCCTCTGCACGACCCCGGACGTCACTGAAACAGCGCAGGATTCCTGACGCTGGCCCCTGTATCTCGTGTATGCGAGCCGTTTGCCATCCGGGAACCAATCCGGGTAGATGGCCAGCAGGTCGTCCCTGGTAATCCTGCGGCGGTTCTCTCCGTCGTAGTCCATCACGTAAACCTGCTTCGTCCCTGTCACGTTGGACACGAACGCGATCTTCGAGAGGGCGATACCTCTCTCGCCGGCGATGAGCGCCACGATGTCGTTCGACAGACTGTGTACCGCGTCCCTCCACAACCCCGCCTCCCCGGAGTAGCTGCGGCCGAGGATCGCCTTCCCCTGACCGAGGTCGTAGACCACCGCCTCCACGCTGAACTCGGACAGTCCCGCCTCGAAACTCCCCTTGACCAGGATCTCTCCCCCGAGCGCAAGCCACTCGGGAAACGCCACAGATCCGGAGGCCCTGTCGTCAGCCTCGGTCTCGTCAACGAACTCCAGGTTCTCAATGACACTGAAGTGACCGGAGTTCGAGAGGTCGAATGTCAGCACGTCGCGGATGTCAGACGCGTCCACCATTCCCCCGATGCCCTCGAACAGCGGCAGCGCTACCGAGATCTTCTCACCGAATCCCTTCTCGATACTGAGATACACATCCTCCGCGCCCGCCACGCTGCTCACTGTGAGGAGCACAACGACGGAAAGGACGTACGGAACAGCCCTCTGGAATCGAATAGGACCCAACGTACCCTGCCTTTCACTGTCAGTACCCGCCACCGACTCCTGCGGCCTCCAAGACCGGCGTCCGCCGGCTCGGGCGGACCAAATGTGCTACTGCGTGATCGTGAAGTCTATCGTAACGTCGAGCCGGTCCCCGAGGTACGTCTGCGGCAGCTCGGCGAACGGGGCCGAGGAGCGGACCGCCTGCACGGCCGACTGGTCGATCGTCGACCAGTTGGACGACCGCGCTATCCTGAGATCGGTTATTGAACCCGAGCGCAGGACGGTGAACGACAACCTCGCTGTCGGGGAGTCGCCTCCGGTGAACCTCGCGCTCGGCTGCTTCCAGTTCCTGGTTATCTTCCCCTGCAGCATCGTCAGATAGTAGTCCGCAACGACCTTCCCGGCAGTGATCTTGGTGCTGCCGGAGGGGGTCTGCGGCTTTGGTGTCTCCTCCCTCGGCTTCTGCTCAGGGCGACGCTCGTCCTCCGCCCTGAGCCGCTCGGCTATCTTTTCCTCCAGGCTCTTCTCCACCCTCTTGGGCGGCGGCGCGACGACGTTGCGTACCGGGCGCTTCACCGGCTCTTCCGGAATGGGGTCCTTCTCAGGCGCCGGCTCGACCGGCGCAGGCTCGGGCTCAGGAGCCGCCTCCTCCTCGACCGCGGGCGCCTCCTGAGGCAGGTCCACCAGCTCAACGGCGTAGACCTCCATGGCCAGTGGCTGCCGCGTGCCCAGATCCGGAAGGACCGGCAGGAGAGCGAAGAGGGCCACGTGCACCGAAGCCGATATGATGAAGAGCCTGCGCATGTCGTCCGTCCTGCTCTGTTGTTCGCCGCGTCGCGCGACGATGCTGTGCCTAGCGACCACTGCCCGGCCTGTTCGACGCTACTCTACCGGCTTCGTTGCCATCGCGAGCCTGGTGATCCCCACTCCCCTGACAGTATCCAGGACCTCGATGACTTTGCCGTACTTGAGATCTGTGTCGGCCTTGATGAGCACTGCCACGTCCTCTCTCGCCGCGTGGACGTTGGCCAGGCGCTCACCGAGCTCGTCCAGCGTCACACGCTGCCCTTCCAGGTAGACGCGTTCGTTCTCGGAGACCGAGATGGTCAGTACTTCCGCCACGTCGATCCTCTTGGGATCGGCGGTGGGCAGCGTTATGTCTATGCCCTGCTCGAGCATGGGCGCCACGATAATGAAGATGATGAGAAGCGTCATCATCACGTCCACGAGCGACGTCACATTGATGTCGCTCACGAGCTCGAGCTCGTACTGGCGCTTGCGTCTTCTGCCCACTGGCTGTCTCCGCTTACCTAGCCCCGAAGTTTCTCTCGACCGTCGACAGGAACTCCGAGGAGAAATTCTCCATGCGCTGCGTTAGATTCCTGACGTTGTTCATCAGATAGTTGTAGCCCACGAGAGCGGGTATGGCCACTGCGAGGCCGGCCACCGTGGTCGTCAGCGCCGCCGACACGCCCGGCGCCACGCTGCTGATACTGGCGGTACCGGTCAGGGACATTGCGGAGAAAGCCTTCATGATCCCCCACACCGTCCCGAACAGCCCCACGAACGGGGCAACGCCTGCGGTGGTGGCCAGAACGATCAGGTATCTGCGCAGCTCCATTACCTGTTCGGAGATCGCCGTCTCCAGGCTGCGCTCGAGTCCGTCCATCTGAACCATCGACAGTGAGCGCTGTGCCTGCATCCGGTCCTTCCCCCCAAGGATCAGCGCCAGCTCGGCAAGACCCGCCTCGAAGACCGCCGCGAAGGGCGACGTGCCGAACTCGGTGCGGTCGGCGTAGTGACCCACCATTTCATCGGGAGCTTCCCGGAACTTGTCGAGAAACGCGAACGATTGGTTTCTGGCCCTGCGTATGGCGCCGTTCCTGTAGAGGATGATTGCCCACGAGTAGATCGAGACCAGGAACAGGAGGAAAACGATGAGCCTTCCCACGAACCCCGACTGGCCTATGCTTGCCAGGAATCCAGTCCCCAACGTGATGTCTCCTATTCTGCGTCGGGCGATCGCGCGCCCGGCGCGTCCGTGTCGGGTTGCAGGTATGCGACCCAGCGCGACTCGATGCCACCGAGTGAGTCGCCCAGCGCCGCTTCCAGAAGAACTTCCGTGCCCTCGGACCTTCCTGCCGAGTCGCTGTAGAGGTCGCGGACGACGTTCACCCCGACCTCTTCGATGAGGAAGGCCACGAACGAGCCGGCCGCCGCCTGCGAGATCCTCTCGTCAAGCTGCACAAACGCCACAGCATCGACGAGCACACCAAGATCTGGCAAGACCTTCCTCTGAAGCAGGTCCGCGCCGGCCTCGCGCGCCGCCATACCGCCCCACGTTCTCCCCGCGTAGACGGCCAGCCCGTCCCGAATGCGGGGGGTATACACCTTACCGTGGGTCTTCGCATCCACCAGCTTGAGCATTTCCCGCGTGAGGGCGGCCTCTGCACCCTCTGCCCAGGCGAGATGCACCGCATTGGCCCATTCGACACGATGGGCCAGGGCGGCGTTGTCCGTCACCCTGAGCTTCTCCTCAAGGGACGGGTACAGATAGCAATCTATTCGGTCGCCCCCTCCCGCGCCAGCCCCGCCCCGGGGGTCCAATCCCGTCAGCGTCTCGACGCGTTCCCCGGCCTTCTCCCACACCAGCGCTATCACGGCGAGTGTCTTCTTGGGCGCGCTCGGGCTCATGTGCAGCACAACGCTCCCTGCTTCCTTGGTCGACCAGTCGGAGTAGGGGTCCACGCGGCGGACCGCCTCGCCTCTTCCCATCCAGCCGAGGATCAGCACCGAGACGACGGCGAAGACGAGCGCCGTCAGACGCGCCCGCCGGCGGGGAAGCCCGAACACCGGTTCGGCCGCGATGCCCAGAAGGACGAAGAACCAGATGACCGCGACGTCCAGCTGGCTTGCAAGTCCCCAGAGGAACGGCGAGGACGTCTGGTCGACCGCGAAGGCCAGGTTCAGTCCGGACATGGCGGTGTGCGTAAACGGGATGAGCGCCGTCAGGAGGATCGCGGATGCTCCTATCGGCACCGACGCGTGGCAGACGGCGGAGAAGGCGCGACGGAAGGTCCCACGCCCACCGAACAGCCGTGCCGCCGCCATGAAGAGAAGCGTCTGCAGGAGTGTCGCACCCGTGACCCCGACTATGCCAGAGACCACCATCGCAGCCGGCGCGCCCCTGTGTATCTCGACGGGGTCGTGCCCGCTGCGGAGGGCCTGAAGCTCTATCGACTCGTCCATGAACCCAGCGGACAGAGCCAGAAGACCGCTCAGCACCGCCGCGCTCATGACGAAGACGAGCGGCAGCACCCAGTGGGGCCGCTCCACCAGCCGGCGGAACGTACGACCGGGGAAGACCAGAACAAGAGTGAGCGCGGCCAGTGGATTCAGGGGGCGCGTCTCAGTGGAGGGTGCATCGATTGTCACGAGGGCTTCCGCTCCTTGGACGCAATACCAGGACGAATGGCCGGCGGGGGTTGCCAGACATTACTGTGATGTTGGAATGATGTCAAGAAGGGAGAGCTGCCTGACTCGTCAGAGACTTCTCATGGTCCTTTTTCGACACTCGAACGTCGCTATCTCCCTGATGCCGGCACTCGCGAGCATACGAAGCGCGATGTCGAAGTCCATCCCGACCTGCTGGGGCGCGTGGGCGTCCGAGCCCAGCGTGACGGCAACGCCGTGCCGTGCGCAGACCTTGAGGAAGGGCAGGCTCGGATAGGGCTCCACC